>JBIIQM010000049.1:0-20999 GCA_044342075.1 Pirellulales bacterium | reverse complement strand
CTTCACGCGGGCGAAGCCATCCTGGCCTTCTTCCGCTTGCGAACCTCCGGTTCGAAGTGAGCCGGCTCCTGCCGGCCGTCTCCTCTCAGCCGGATGTCGCCGCCGCAGTTCGGGCACTCGAGCGGAACCCCCTCCCCCACCCTCGCCATGAGCTTAGCCCAGGCAATCCGTGACGTGTCGTGCGAGCGGGCCTTTTGATTCGGATTCGCGTCACAGCAGCCCGCCGTGGCGCGACCGCCTGCGTCACGCGTCACGGAGAGCCGTTCTATCGCAAAGGGCGGCCGGGCACAGTACCGCAGCAGGTGTTCCTACATGGTGACCGTTGGATAGTGACTTCAACAGGCTGCCGACCGGCGCTATCAGCGGGACAATGGGCTCGGATCCGCCTGTTGGCGGAAGATGAAGACGCCGCGTTTGTTGGCCACGGCCACGTCGGGCTTGCCGTCGCCCGTCACGTCGCCCGCCGTCACCTGCGTGCCCACGCCGCTGTCGTCGTCGATCCGCTGCGGCTCGTAGGTCGCGCCCCCCTTGCCGTCGCGGGCGAGCCGAAACCAATAGAGCACCGGCGGCGCGTTGGGCTCCGGGTCGCCATTGATGCCGTGCGCCCAGCGCCGTTTACCGGTGAGGATGTCGAGCAGGCCGTCGCCGTCGAAGTCGGCGAGCCGCAGCGCGTGCACCTGGCTGAAGGCCACGCCGTGCGGATGGTCCGCCGCGGTCGCCCCCATGATGCGGTGCTCGGTGAAGCCGCCGTCGGGCCGCTGCTCGAACCAGCCGAGGCCGAAGCCGTGGCCGTTGTAACTGGCGATCACGTCGTTGCGGCCGTCGCCGTTGACGTCGTAGACATACATCTGCCCGCCGCCACCGGAGCCCGGGGGAGCGAACGGTCCCGGGTGAAACGGCCAGAGCGGGCTGGCCGCGTCGGCGGCGGGATGCTCGAACCAGCCCTCCTTCATGACGAGGTCGATCCGGCCGTCGCCATTCACGTCGCCGGCGCCCGAGCCGTGGGTGTAGCGAAAATACTTTTTGTCGTTTTCGGGTGTCTTCGGCGTGATCGCGCGAAACCGCGCCTTCTCCAGCGGCTTCGACCAGTCGATCTCCGCGTAGCCGAGCTGGCCGCCAGCGTGCACGAGCAACTCGGGCCTGCCGTCGCCGGTCACGTCGAGCAGATCGGGCGACTCGCCGTCGGCCGTGTCGAAGATCGCGTGCTTCTGCCAATTGGCCGCGTCGGCCGCGGGCCGCTGCTGGGCCGGATTCACATACACGTGCGCCGGCCCTCCCGGGAGGCCGTAGACGAGGATGTCGGGCCACGAGTCGCCCGTGAAGTCGTGGGCAAACATCAGAAAAAAGTCGGAATACCCACGGGCCGGATCGTAGGGCGTCTTCGTCATCCCCGCGGGGTTGTTCGCCGGCGGCGTGAAGTCGATGCGGCGGTTGAACTCGGGGCCGTACCAGATCGAGTTGCCCGCGGCCAAGTCGGGGCGGCCGTCGCGATCGAAGTCGGCGAGCGCACAGCCCTCCGCCACGAACCGCTCCGTGAGCACCTGCTTCTCGAACGTCCGCACCGCCGCGGCGGCCTTTGGCAGCTTCTGCTCGATGGCCGTGGCCGCCCGCTTCGCCTCCGCCTCGAGGCCGGGCATCGCCTCCGCCTCGCGGGCCACCTGCAGCATCGCCGCGCTGGGATACCGCGGCATGAATTCGAGCACCGCCTTGCGGTCGGCCGGATCCGAGGCCGTCTTCAGGATGCGACCGCAGAGATTCGCCCGTTCGTGATCGGTCAGTGCAAACTGCCGCGCGATCCGAAACGCGCCGCGGACGGCACGCGTATGAAACTTCCCCGGCGGCAGCGTGCCGGCGAGGTCGACGAGCACGGGCCCGGCGTCGGGCGTCATCCATTTGCCGAGCTGCCGCGTCGCCGCGTCCTGCAATTCCGGCGTCGATGACTTTCCGGCCGCGGCCATGGCGGCAAGCGCCCGCTTGCCGCCCACCTCGCCGAGCACGTCGTAGAGCGACACCTTCGTCGTGATAGGCAGGCCGTCGGTGATGGCCGCCACGAGCTTCTCGGCGCAGGCCTCGCGGTCGGCCATCCGCGTGCAGGCCTGCCGCAGGCTTTTTACGGCGATCTCGGCCTCCGCGGGATCGCGGGGCTTCACGACCGCGTCGATCAGCACGCCCACATCGCCAAGCTCGATCACCGCGCCGAGCGATTCAATCGCCGCCTTCCGCACCGCCGCATCGCCATGCGCCACCAGCGGCAGCAATTCCCGGGCGGCCGGAATCTGCCGCGCGCCCACGAGCCCCACCACGACGGGCAGGAGCCGGGCATCGGTCTTGGCGAGCTTCGCGCGGACCGCGGGATCGACCGCGTCGCCCGGCAGCGCAGCCATGGCCAGCCGCGCGGCTGCGGCCACATCCTGATCGGTGGCCGTCGCCGTCAATAGCAAGGAATCGAGAACCGACGCACCCCCGATCCGTCCGAGCGCGGCAATCGCGGCGATCCGGGCAGGCTTGTCGTTCCCTGTTGCCATGGCCAGCAGCTTCTTCACGATCACGTCGCCCGCGCCGCCGTCGGCATTGCGGTCGGCCACGGCCGCGATCACGACCGCCGCCCGCTCGCCGCCGAGTTTCGTTGCCTCGTCGACGAGCGCGAGATCGACGGCGCCTGCCTGCCGGCCGTCTTCGAGTTCGCGGCTCACGAAGAGGCCCATGTTGAAGAGCCGCTGGGAGGGAGACCGCAGTGTTTCCACGAGCAGCGGCAGCCCGGCCGGGCCCTTGGCGAGAATCGCGGTGCGGGTCGCCTGCGCCCGGCGGTGCTCCGAGGCCTTGTCGCGGAGTCCGAGCACCACGTCGCAGGCGGCGACCGCCGCGGTCGTGTCGCCCGCCAACCGCAGTTGCTCCGCCGCATCGACGCAGGCCTCGACCATGGAGTCGCGGCCGCTCGCGGCCGCCTTCTTGAGCGCACCGGCCGCCTCGGGCGATCCGATGCGGGCTAGCGCCGCAGCCGCCGCGGCGGCCACTTCGGCGTTGGCGTCGGCGAGCCGGGCTTCGAGCAGGGCAACGGCGCCAGCATCGCGGCGGACGCCGATCGTGTTGATCACGCCCACGAGCAGCCGTCCGGAAAGCGAGCCGGCCGCCTTGCGGAGCGCGGCATCGACCTCGGCGCCGGGAATCGCCTCGAGCGCGATCCGGGCCCACGAGGCGAGGTGCTCATTGGAGAGGAGCGCGGCGAGATCGCCAGCCGATGCCGCCGTGCCAACGACGGCCAGCCGCTTGCAGGCAGCCGCCTTCTCGGCCTCAGCCGCATTCGACCGCAGCACGGCGAGCGGCTCCTGTTCCTTCGGTGCGGGCGCGGCGGCCGGCGCGGTCGCAGCAAACGCCGCAGCGGCCAGGAGCGTTGCCAGCACAAGCCGCGGTTGGAAAGCCGCGGAGACCGCGCGATGGGGCGATGGTGTCATGAGATGATGCATGTCTTTCTTTCCTCACATCCGCCAGGGTTCGCGCTGGGCTTCCGACCGGAGGCGGTTGGCCTCGTCGTCGCCGACGAACATGTGTGTTTGGTTGTCGAACTTCACGGGGCGGCCCAGGAAGATCGCCACGTTGGCGGCGTGGCAGGCGATGTGGGCATAGCAGGCGGCGTCGGCATTGCCCTTCGGCTTGCCGCGGGTCTTCACGCAGTCGAGGAAGTCGCGCACGTGAAACGTCGCCGGATAGTTTGCGATCTCGGCGACGGCGCGGCCCGCGAGCAGCGCCGGCGAGCTGAGCGCGAGCTTGCCGCTGTCGCCCGTCTCCACCCAGCCCGTCTCCCCCTCGAACCGCACGGGGCAGGAGCCGAGCGGGATCCAGCCCTTCTCGCGGAAGACGAGCTCGACGCCATTGGCGTAGCGGGCGGTGAGCTGGCCGTCGCGGGGCGGGTTGTATTCCACCGGCGGGTCGGTGTCGCCCACGGCCCACTGGCAGAGGTCCACGCAGTGCGAGCCCCATTCGAGCACGCCGCCGCCCACGAGCCCGCCCCCCTTCTCGAAGTTGAAGCCGTCGAGAAGCTTGGGGTTGAATGGCCGCCAGGCCGCGGGGCCCAGATACATCTCCCAGTCGATCGCGGCCGGATCGGGGGGCGTTTCGGGCGGCAGCCAGCCGCTGCTGAAGGCCGTCATGCCCATCGGGTGGGCGAAGACCCGCTTGAGTTTGCCGAGCCGGCCGGTGCGGGCCAGTTCGCAGGCGAAGGCGAAGTGGGGGAGATTGCGGCGCTGCGTGCCCGCCTGGAAGACGGTGCCGGTCCGCCGCATCGTGTCGCGGAGCACGAGGCTCTCGCGAATCGTCTTCGTGCAGGGCTTTTCGCAGTAGATGTCTTTGCCGGCGCGGGCGGCGTGCATCGCGGCCGTGCCGTGCCAATTCGGGCCGGTGGCGATGAGGACGGCGTCGATGTCTTTGCGGTCGAGCAGCTCGCGGAAATCGCGGTGGGTCTCGCAGCGGTCGTCGCCGTGGTGGGTATCGACGATCTTCTTGACGGCCGCGCGGCGTTTTTCCTTCACGTCGCAGACGGCGGCAAACCGCACGTCGGGCTGCGAAAGAAAACAGCCGAGGTCGTATCCGCCGCGGTTGCCGATGCCGATGCCGCCGACGACGATCCGCTCGCTCGGCGGCAGGGCGCCGTCGAGGCCGAGGGCGGAAGAGGGGATGATGGTGGGCGCGCCGGCGATGGCCGCGCCGGTGGCGAGCCCGCGGCGGAGCATCGCGCGGCGGGAAACGCGTGTGGAGTCGGTCATGAGAGGCTCCCTAATGGATGAAGTTCGAAGTGTATCACGTCGAAGTCGCAGGCATTGACGCGGATGCTCTGGGAAAACCGGCGCCGCGGGGGCGGCGGTTCAGGAAAGGATTCCGCCGATCACGTGGCCGTGGACGTCGGTGAGCCGGCGGTCAATGCCGTTGTTCCGCCAGGTGAGCTTCGTGTGCTCGATGCCGAGCAGCTTCATCACCGTGGCGTGGACGTCGTGCACGGTCGTGGGATGGTCGCGGTCGAGCGGCTTATAGCCCCACTGGTCGCTCTCGCCGCACACGACGCCCCCCTTGATGCCGCCGCCGCAGAGCCAGTTGGTGAACACGAAGGGGTTATGGTCGCGGCCCTTGCCCCCCTGCGAGCTCGGCATCCGGCCGAACTCCGTGGTCCAGAGCACGAGCGTGTCGTCGAGCAGGCCCCGCTGATCGAGATCCTTGATGAGCGCCGCCGCACCCCTGGCCATCCCGGTGGCCAGCGGGCCGTGGTCCCGCTCGACGTCTTCGTGGCTGTCCCAGTTGCGGCGGGGATGGCCGTTGTCGTTGCCGCTCCAGACCTGCACGAACCGCACGCCCCGCTCGAGGAGCCGGCGGGCCGCGAGGCACCGCAGGCCGAAGTGATGGGCTTCTTCCTCGGCATTGATCTGGCTCGGCCAGCTGGTGCGGCCGAGCTGCACGCCGTAGAGCTTGAGGATGTGCTCGGGTTCGTCGGTGAGCGCGAGCGCCTCGGGCGCCGCCAGCTGCATCCGCGCGGCGAGTTCATAGCTCTTGATCCGGGAGTCGAGTTGGTCGTCGCCACCGCGGTCGTCACGATGGCGGCGGTTGAGCGAGGCGAGCACTTCGCGGGCCCGGGCATCGGCCTCGGGCGTGACGTACGCCGCCGAGCGATGGGGCCGCAGGTCGGCCACCGGCTCCTCGGCAGCGGGCTGCACGACCGTGCCGCTGTATTGCGCCGGCAGGAACCCGGCGTCCCAGTTCTTCACGCCGTTCGAGGCGTAGCCGCGGTGGTCGGGCAGCACGACGAACGTCGGCAGGTTGTCGTTCATCGACCCGAGCGCGTAGCTCACCCAGCAGCCGGCTCCGGGGAACCCCGGGAGCACGAAGCCCGTGGTCTGGAGGAGCGTGGCCGCCGAGTGCACGCCCGACGTGCTCACCATGTTGTGGATGAACGCCATTCGATCGACCACGTCGCCGAGCGCTGCCACCGGCTCGGAGATCAGCTTTCCGCAGCCGCCGTAGGGCTTGAAATCCCAGATCGGCTTGAGCCAGGGGCCGAGGCCGTTTTGAAAAGCCTCGACCGGCTCGCCGAAGTCGCTCGGCTTGCCGTGCTGGCGGACGAGCTCGGGCTTGTAGTCGAAGAGGTCGATGTGGCTCGCGGCCCCGGCCATGAACAACTGCACCACCCGCTTCACTTTGGGCGGGTAAACGCAGGCCGGATGCAACGTCGCGGCGCCGGCCGCTGCTGCCGCATCCCGCTCTCCGGCCAGCATCGCAGCCAGCGCGAGCGACCCGAAGCCGCTGCCCGAAGCCGCCAGCCAATCACGACGGGAGATGTGCATCGCGTCAGTCCACGAAGGAAAATTCGTTGAGGTTCAGAATCGCCCGGCAGGTGTTGGCGAGCCCGTGGGCTGCGGTGAGCGACACGAGGGCCGTCCGTTCTTCGGCCGTGGCCGGTCGGCCGAGCGCCAGACGCATCGCGAGATCGACCTGGCTCGCCGCGTCGCTGCCGGCCTCACGCTCGACGCGGGCGGCGAAGTGGCGGGCCTGCGTGGTCATGAAGCCGTTGTTCAGAAGCGCGAGGGCCTGGAGGGCCGAGATGCTCTGGTTGCGTTTTTCGACCCTCATCGACGGGTCGGCGCAGTCGAGCACCGTCATGAAGGGCTGCGTCTGGCTGCGAACGATGAACCGGTAGACGCCCCGCCGCCAGGTGGACGTGTCTTCCGGGTCGGCGAGGTCGTAGCGGTAGTGCGGTGAATGCGCCGGCCGCTCGATCTTGAAATCCTGCCAGCCCGGGCCGCCCATCGTGAGGTCGAGCGTGCCCGCCACGGCGAGCACGGCGTCGCGGACCGCCTCGGCCTCGAGCTTCCGCCGGTTCTGCCGCCAGAGGAACTGGTTGCCCGAGTCGATGGCGGCGAACTCGGCGACGCTCGCCGCCGACTGCCGGTAGGTGGCGGAAGTGACGATCAGCCGGTGAAGCGCCTTGAGAGAGCCGCCGCCGTCGCGAAACTCCGCGGCGAGCCAGTCGAGCAGCTCGGGGTGCGTCGGCGGCGACCCCATCCGGCCGAAGTCGCTCGGCGTGGCGACGATGCCCTGACTGAAGTGGTAGTGCCAGACGCGGTTGACGATGCTCCGCCACGTGAGCGGATTCTTCGGATTGGCGAGCCAGCGGGCGAGGGCCACGCGGCGGTCACCCTCGGCATGATCGGGCCCGAGGTCGAACCGGCTCTGGAGCGTGTCGACGAGGGCGAGGGCACCGGGGCCGACCTCGCGCGTGGGGGAGAGCACATTGCCGCGGGAAAGCACATGGATCGTTCGCGGCGTGCCCCTGCGCTGCCGGGCCGTGGCGGCGTAGATCGTCTGCATCACAGGCATCTGCTTTCGCTCCGCCTCCACCGCCTCGAGGTCGGCCTTCACGGCCGCCAGCTCCGCCGCGACCTTCTCGTCGCGGGTCTTGGCGAGCAGTTCGTTGCGTTCGGCCTTGAGCGCGGCCAGTTCATCCATCGCGGCGCCCGGGCTCTGGCCGTCCACGACGTTCCTCAGCTGCCACCGCGGCGGCGCCTCGATCGAATCGAGCGCCGTCACCACCGACCCGGCCGCCACGTCCTTGCCGTCGGCCGCCGTCACTCGTACCTCGGCCAGGGCGAAGATGAAATCATTCTTCCGCGGGGCGAGCTTCGTGGTGGTGATCCGCACGTAGCGGGCCCTCGCGGTCGTGGCGAGCCGCTGGGGCGCCGTTCCCGGCGCGGGCACGTCGGCCTCTTCCGCCGCCGACACCACCGTCACGCCGGTGGCGAAGGCCGGGTCGTTCGACACCTCCACGCGGTACCGCAGCGGAAACCCGAAGCCGGCTCCGATGCCGTTGAAGTCGTCGTAGCACGGACAGAGTACGACCTCTGCGAGGTCGGTCTCTCGCCCGAGATCGAGCTGCAGCCACTTCACCGTGTCGGGGCTCGACGATACGGCGCTGTGGTAGCCGAAGGCGTCGCCCGGGTTGCCGCCCTTCGCCGCGGGCTTCGCGGCGATCGCCTTGTCGAGCTCGGCGAGCCGCGGGCCGGCTGCCTTCGCGATCGCAGCCTCGAGCTCCCTCTGCCGCTTCTCGAGCGCGGCCCTGCGTCGCGTCACGTCGGCGTGGGCCGCGCGAACGGCCGGATCGACGTGATACGGCTTGTCTTCCCGATCGAGCGCGGCGAACACAGCCTGGAGCGAGTAGTAGTCGTCCTGAGTGATCGGATCAAACTTGTGGTTGTGGCACTGGGCGCAGTGGATGGTGACGCTCGCGAACGTGCCGATCGTGTTGGCCACCATGTCGTCGCGGTCGAGGTGGCGGGCGATCTTGCCGTCGGTCTTCGTCTCGGGCACCTCGGTGTGGCCGATCAGATCCCACGGCCCGGCGGCGATGAAACCGATCGCCTCCTGGCCGTCGAGCGTGTCGGGATAGAGCATGTCGCCGGCCACCTGCTCCTCGATGAACCGGGCGTAGGGCTTGTCGGCGTTGAGCGAGCGGATGACGTAGTCGCGGTAGGGCCAGGCGTTGGGTCGGGGCTTGTCCTTGTCGTAGCCGTGCGTGTCGCCGTAATGCACGACGTCGAGCCAATGCCGGGCCCACCGCTCGCCGTAGCGGGGCGAGGCGAGCAGCCGATCGACGAGTTTTTCGTAGGCCTGCGGGTCGGTGTCGGCCACGAACGCCTGCACTTGCTCTGGGGTCGGCGGCAGGCCCGTGAGGTCGAACGAGAGCCGGCGGATCAGCGTGGCCCGATCGGCCGCGGCTGCGGGTGCAAGCTGCTTTTCGGCCAGTTTCTCGCGAATGAAAAAGTCGATCGCGTTGCGCTCCCGCTCGACGCCATCGCGGGCGGCAAACGCTGGAATCGCGTCGGGCACCGCGGGCTTGACGACCGGCTTCCAGGCCCAGTGATCGAGCCGCGGGTCGCGCGTGATTTCGGAATCGTCCGATCCCTCCCGCCCGGGCCAGGGCAGCCCCGCGTCGATCCAGGCGGCCAGCGCCGTGACCTCGCTCTTCGAGAGCCGCTCGCCGTCGGGCGGCATCATCTGCTCGGGGTTCGTCGTCTTGATGCGGCGGATCAGCTCGCTCGCCTCGGCCTTGCCGGCGACGGCCGCGGGGCCGAAGTCGCCGCCGCGGAGCACGGCAGCCCGCGTGTCGAGCCGAAGGTTCGATTCCTGGGTGTCGGCCCCGTGGCACTCGACGCACCGCTGGAGGATCAGGCCCTGCGCCGCCGCGTCGCCATCCGCGCCGCGGGCGCTCGTCAAGCACACGCCCCAGGCAGCCGCCACGGACAGCACGAAAGCATTGAATTTGACGGTCACAAAGCCCTCCGGGAGCAGTGTGCCGCTACCTGTCGGATTGGTACCGAACTTTCGATTCGGGCGTTTTCCGCCCGTTTGATGGCGGCATTCGGCGCCTTGGTATCAAATAGCTAGCGGCCGGCACATTGTTCCGTGAAGAGCTTGGAGTGCGTCGAAATGGCCCGTCACCCGACCGTTCCCATCGCCGGTTCCGACGACTACGAACTGTTTCTCTCCCTGTTCACCAAGTGCCAGGGCCGAATCCAGGCGTTCATCCGCACGCTCGTGCACGACCCCGCGCAGGCTGACGACGTGTTTCAGTCCACGAGCCTCGTCCTATGGCGAAGCTTTGCGGCGTTTCGCCGCGATGCCGAGTTTCTCCCCTGGGCCCTCGGCACGGCGCGACACCAGGTGCTCGTCCACTGGCGGACGCGGCGGCGCGACCGGCACGTCTTCAGCGAGGCGCTGCTCACCGAACTCGCCGAAACGACTGAGGCCGCGGTCGAGACCGCCGAGGTGCGGATGGCCGCTCTCGAAACCTGCGTCGCCGCACTGCCCGATCGCCAGCGGGAACTGATCCGGCTGTTCTACGGTGAGAACCAGGCGGCCGACGCAATCGCTCGGCGGTGGGATCGCTCAGTCCACGCGGTCTACAAGGCGCTGAAGGTGATGCGAAAGTCGCTGCACGACTGTGTGACCAAGAAACTTTCCAGCCTCGTCGACCCGTCCGGCGACGGCTTCAAACGCCGGCCCGCCATCTCCTGAAATTCCTGGCCCTATGAATCCTCCGGCGTACGATCGCGATCTCCTGCTCTCCCTGGCGGCCGCGTATGCGGACGGCACGTGCACGCAGGCCGATGCCGAGCGGCTCGAGGCGTTGCTCCAAGCCGACCCCGCCGCCCGCCGCGAGTTCGTAGACTACTGCATGCTGCACGGCCAACTGGCTCTGTCCACAGCGGCGGTTGGCCCAGAACGGCAGGCGAGCCCTCCCCGAGCCAATAGAGCCGTCGGAGTCGCATACCCGCGGCTTGGCCGCGCGGCGTCACTCGTCGCCGGTCTGTCGCTGGCCGCCGTGTGCCTCGCTTTCATCGTGTCAGCGCCCGCGAGGAAACTGGAATCCACGAGTGGTGCCGGTTCTTACGACGATCGCGACCTCCCGCTCGTGACCGTGGCGAGGCTCCGCGACGGCAGCAGCGATCCACGGCCGCTCACGCCCTCCACGCTGCGGCCGGCGAAGGCGACGGGCCTCCTCTCGGTGAGTGGCGCGGACGTGAACCTCTCCGAGGCCTCCGTCTTCGGCGTGACCGCGGCCGATGCCGGGACTCTCTATGGCGGAAGTGTGAAGGCCCGGCTGAAGACGCCGGATGCGAATTTTTCGGTGACAACCTCGAACCTGCGGATCGTCGACAAAGGCACTGCCTTCTCGGTCGACCGGATCGACGACGACCACGTGATCGTGACCGTGCTCGACGGCGAGGTCGAGGTGCAGTCGCGGGTGCGGCTGCCGGTCTGCTACTGGCCGTTCGACGAGGCCACGCCGGCGGCGGACGGGCGTCAGGTCCGTGATGTCGTCGGCGGGCTCACGGCCACGCTCGGCAGCGGTGCCACGCCCGTGGCGGGTCTCGTGGGGGCCGGAGCGGTGCGGTTCGACGACACCTCTGCGGCCGCGGCGAACATCGCCGGCGGCACCGGCGACGAAGTCGGCACGGGCCTGCTCGCGATGAGCGAGGGAATCACGATCGAGGCAGTGATCGTGTCGGCGTGGAGCGGTCGGGCCAACGATTACGACGAGATCTATCGCAAGGAAGATGGCAACTGCCGCGTCTTGCTGTCGTTTCAAAACGAAGGCCTAAGCTATTACGGACATTCGGAGCCTGCGGTGCCGGCGGGCCCCTGCCTCTCGTTCGGCCTCCATTTGGCCGGCCGCGGCTATCGCGAGCTCGACATGCTGCTCGACGGCCGCGACGGCCGTCCGACGCTCGCCGAACTCACCGACGGCAAGCCTCACCACGTGGTCGCCACCTACGACAGCTTCACAGGCCGAAAGGCGATCTTCATCGACGGCGTGAAGCGGTTCGAGCACGCCTATCCGGTCGGCACGCTCATCCTGAGCGGTGGGCCGGTGGCGGCGACGGTCGGCAACCACGGGGGCCGCGAACCCTTCCGCGGCGTGATCGACGAACTGGCCCTCTACGACTTCGCCCTCACGCCAGCAGAGATTGCCGAGCACCATGCGCGGGTGCAAGCCGGCGAAAACTACTTCGGCTCCCAGCCGCCGGGCCCGGCGGCCCCGCGGTGGCAGGCCGTTAACCGGCTCGTCGAAGGGCAGACGATGACGTTCAATCAGCACACCGGTCTACCTCGGTGATTGCAGCAGACGCGTCGGCCCGGGGCTGCCGATGGGAATGCCGACGGTCGACGTCCTCAACCTCTGTAGGCGCAGGGATTTGACGCCCTCCCGGGCGTTCTGGATTGCCGGCACCAGCAGCGCTACCAGTAGGCCGATGATGGCGATCGTTGCCAATAGCTCGACGAGCGCGAGGCCGCGGCGGGAGAAGTGGGACGACACGAAACCGCTTGGCCCCTGGGAGGAACTCGCCCAGGTGCTCCTCGTTTCGGGGCAATCCGTGACGTGTCGTGCGAGCGGGGCTTTGGATTCGGATTCGCGTCACAGCCTCGCGCCGCTTGCCGATGTTCCCTTTTCTCATGCGCCGTGACGGCGGGCCTGAGCTTGTGATTCGGCGCAAAGACGCCGTGATAGGCCTGCGGACGAAGCTCCGGAGGCAGTTGCTGTACCTTCGCCATGACCTGTCCTATCGCGGCGACCCGGGCCGCCGCGTCTACGGGCCCGCTGATCGCCTGCCCCGGAGGGTACTTGGCGGCCAACTCACGCTGCAGCGTCCGAATCTCCGTGATGCGGGGATCCTCGCTTCTCCCTCCGAACCACCAGACTGCCCACGCTGTCAATACCGCCATTGCGAGCGTCAGCCCCAAGACCATCCGACGTCTTGTCGCCTGGTGCGGGCTGGGTTGCGACACTTCTGACATGGCGATCGTCCTGAAGGAACCGCACGGCGAACGCTCGTTGATCGCACAGGGCGCCATCGGTCGTGCCCGCTCTCGGCGCGAACTGCGTGATGCATTATGCGCCCAGGCCCTTGAGCGGCCCAGTGCTCGATCCGAAGGCGTCGGCCTCTACCCCGAGCCGCTGCAGCACCGACACGAAGAGGTTCGAAAGCGGCGTGTTGTCGTCGTGCTTGAAGGCCAGGTGCGAGCCGTGGCGGAAGCCGCCCCCGGCCACGAGGATCGGCAGGTTCGTGTTGTCGTGGGTGTTGGCGTCGCCCATGTTGCTGCCGTAGAGCACGACCGTGCTGTCGAGCAGCCGCCGGTCGCCCTCCCGCCGCTCCCCGAGCGCCGTGAACAGGCCACCGAGCAGCTCCATCTGCCGGCGATCAGCTTCTTCCAACTGGCGGACCTTTTCGGCCGACTGCCCGTGGTGCGAGAGGTTGTGGTAGCCGTCGGTCGTGGTCTCGGTGTCGTCGAGCTTGAAGGCGGGTGTGGCGAAGGCATCGACCATCACCGTCACGATCCGCGTCGAGTCGCTCTCGATCGCCAGGCGGGCCATCGTGAGCATCGCATCGAAGCCCTTGAAGAAATAGGCCCGGTCGGTCACGTCGAGTGGCGCCGCGGCCGGAGCCGACGGCTTAGGACGCTGTTCCCAGGCCCCCGCCTCCTGCAGCCGCTCCTCCAGCTCGCGGATCGACGTGAAATACTGCTCGAGCCGACGACGGTCGGCGGCGCTGATCCGCCGCGAGAGCCGGCGGGCGTCGTCGTCGAGCACGTCGAGGATGCTGCCCCGCTCCTTCAATCGCTCCAGCTGCGCGGCCACCTCGGCCGGCGAACCGCCCACGAACATCTTTTCATAGAGCCGCGAGGGCTTGTCCTCGGCGGGGATCAGCACGCCGTCGCGGGTCCAGGCCAGGCTGCGGTTGCCCTTGTCGATGTTGACGCCGAGGTTGAGCGTGGGAAACCGCGTGAGGTGCCCGATCCGCTCGGCCGCAAACTGATCGAGCGAGATCGTGTTGCGGAAGCCGCTGGCCGTCGGGTTGCGGGCGGCGGTAAGGAAGCAGTTCTCGGTCGAGTGACCGCCGCGGACATTCGGATGCGAGAGGCCGCTGATCACCGTGAAATCGCCCCGGTGCGCGGCGAGCGTCTGAAGATAGGGCGAGAGCTGGTAGTCGCGACCGGTGCCGACAGGAAAGAACGGCTTCGGCAGCACGCCGAGGTTGTTCGAGATCAGGATCGCCCGCTGCGGCGGCGAGTCGAGGGAGGCCCGCGCCGCACGTGCAGGCATAAGGGCCTCGAGCATCGGCAAGGCCACCGCGGCGCCGGCCCCTCGCAGAAACGTTCGGCGGGAGAGCCCGTGTCGGCCGTGCTCTCGATCTCCATCCACTCGATGCTCGTGATGCGTCATGGCTGTTCCCCTTCCCGGCCGCGGAAAATGCCGCTGGCCACGAACCCGTGCAAGAGATCGCGAACGCGATAGCCGTCAGCGGCGCAGGCATCGAGAATCGCCTCGATGTCGCGGCGGTCGGAAAACCGCACCGGGCCGCCGGTAGCGTAGGCCGTGAATTGATGGAGGAGGTTGCTGGCCAGTTGCCGTGACGAGTCTGCGAGCAACGCCTTCAACGAGCGGATGTCGGAAAACGTCCGGCCGTCGGGGAGGCTGCCCTGCGGGTCGACCGGATGCGCGAGCCGATAGGAAAAATCGTGGCCAGCACGGTCGATGCCGGTGACCGGTTCACCTTCTTCGAGCCCGCGATACCGGTCCCGCCAGCCGCCGCAGATATCGAAGTTTTCAAGCGCGAAGCCGACCGGATCGAAGAGCTTGTGGCAGGAGGCACACGATGCGTCTTTCGTGTGGAGCGCGAGCAGGTCGCGGATCGTCTTCGCGCCCCGGATGTCGGGCTCGACCGCCGGCACGCTCTCGGGCGGCTTCGGCGGCGGCTGGCCGAGCAGCCGCGTCATCACCCACGCGCCGCGAATCACCGGCGACGTGTTCGTGCCGTTGGCCGTCACCTTCTGGATCGCGGCCTGCGTGAGGAGGCCGCCGAGCGGGCTGCCGGGCGGCACGGGCACCTTGCGGACGGCGTGGCCGGAGAGCGGCTCCAGACCGTAGTGCCGCGCGAGCCGGTCGTTGGCAAACAGGAAATCGGCGTCGACGATCGCCGCTGCCGGCATGTTCTCGCGGACCATCGCCGTGACGAACGCACGGGTCTCTATCCCCATGCTTTCCACCAAATAGTCGTCGAAGCGGTATTCCGGATAGAGGCGGATGTCGGGCTCGTCGCGACGGAGGTTCCGCAGGTCGAGCCAGTAGTCGGTGAAGTTCTTGATGAACCGCGCAAACCGCGGGTCGTCGACGAGCCGGTCGACCTCTGCGCGGAGCGCCTCGGGGCGGCCAAGGTCGCCGCTCGTGGCCTTGGCGAGAAGATTGCTGTCGGGCCGAGTGTCCCAGAGGAAATAGGAGAGCCGCTGGGCCAGCGTCACGAGATCCCCGGAGCCGCCCGAAACTTCGGGGCCGCGAGGCTCTTCCAGGTAGAGAAACTCCGGACTGCAGAGCAGCGCCCGATACCCGGCGAGCATCGCCTGAGTAAATCCAGTGCCACCGCGGAGCGCCTTGATGATCAGGTCTTCGTAGGCCGCGATGTCGTTCTCGGACAGCGGCCTCACGAGCGCCACCCTGGCGAACCGGCGAAAGAGCCGCCGCGCGTCGGCCTCGGCGTCGCTGGCAAGGACCTCGACAGCAGGCGATGCTCCCGCGGGGGCTGCGCGAAAGGGAAGGTCGTCGAAGAGCACCCGGTGAGATGCGGGCGGCCATGTCTCGGGCGGAAGCGGGCCGGTGATCTCGAGCGACTTGAAGGCGATGCCGGGATGGCCGCCCGGCGGCATGGGCGGGAAGCGATAGCTTGGGCCGCCGCCGTTGACGTTCCGCGCCAGCGGCACCGCCAGGCCCAGCAGGCTGTATTCGATCGTCTGACCTTTCTTCAGGAGCACGGTGGTCTCGTAGTCGCCCCCTTCGGCCGCAATGTCGAAAAGCCCGCCCACGGCCTGCACGTCGCCCGAAACGTCGGGGCCGGAGGGGGCACGGGCCCGAAACGTCATCGGCACCGGCCGCGGCGCCGGCACGAGCGTGAAGTCTTCCATCTGGTGCACGGCACGCGCATGAAATCGCACCCGATAGACGCCGCTCCGCTTCGCCACGAATCCGCGCGGATAGCCGTGATACGGCCAGTAGGCGGAGCGAAAGATCGCGCACTCGACCTCGGCGTCGTCGGCCTCAGGCTTATCGACCTTCTTCGAATCCTTGGCAAAGAACTTCGCCTGTGGCTCTCCGTAGGCCTGACCCGCGAAGAGTGCCGTCGACACCGCCGTGAACGTGTCCGGGGCCTGCGGCTCCACGCCGTCGGCGATCGCCGTGGCAAGGGCGGCGTCGGCGGCATCGAGGGCAGACTCGAGCTGGATCCGTGAGAAGTCGAGGCCTTCCGCTGATTTGTTAAAGCCGTCTCGGGTGCGATCCTCCGGCAGCCGGTCGCCGATGTCGAGATGCGGCAGTTGGAGAATGTCACGAAGCGTGTGTTCGTATTCGTGGCGATTGAGCCTGCGGAGTGGCACCCGGCCGTTGGCTGCGACGTCGGCCCGGTCGGCCTGTTCGACGAACGCCGACAGTGCCGCAAGGAGCGCGGCCCGTTTCTCCTTCGGCAGGTCGCCGGCATCGGGCGGCATCTGCCCCTTCACCACGCGGTCGTGCATGAGGGTGAACTTCTCGCGGACGCTCGCATCGGAGAGGTCGGTGCCGAGGGCGGGGATCGCGAGGTTGCCCTCGGCCGTGTCGGCGTCGTGGCAGTCGAGGCAGGAGGATTCGAGGTGCGAGAGCACGTGCGCGGCGGGCACCGGAGATTCACCAGCAACGGTGGTTTGGGCGGCGGGCTGCGCGGCGCGGCAGGGAAACGCCGGGGCCGAGCACACGGCCAGCGCCGCAGCCAACACCCGCACAGGCTGCCACGCCCCGCTGCGGTTCACCGCAGGACCTCCGTCACCATGTGGGCTGCGCGGATCACCGCCGGTGCGAGCCGCTCGCCGTCGGCCTCGGAGAGCCGCGGCGCGGGCGCCGTGATCCAGAGCGCCGCGATCGGTATTTCATTCGCGTCGAAGATCGGGGCGCCGAGGCAGTGGTGGCCCTCCATCGTCTCACCGAGATCCATCGCGTAGCCCCGCTGCCGCACGAGCCGCAGGTGGTCGGCGAAGCCGCGGCGGGAGGTGATCGTCGTGGCCGTGAGGGCCCGGAAGGGATAGTCCGCCAGAAACTCGTCGAGCTCCTTCTGCGGCAGCCAGGCGAGCATCACCTTGCCCGGGGCGGCGGCATGAAGCGGGCCCATCGTGCCGGCCTCGACGTAGCACTTGTAGGGCTGCGTGCCGATGACGCGGTCGAGCACGAGGCAGTTGTGATCGACGCGGACACCCACGTGGGCCGATTCACCGGTGAAGTCCCGCAGCCACCGCATCGGCTCGTGGGCCATCTGCACGAGGCTCCGCTCGTCGCGCTTGGGCTGCGACATCGCGAGCATCTTGCGGGTGAGCACGAGTCGGCGGCCCGGCTCCTGGATCTCCACGTAGCCGTGGGCGAGGAGAGCCCGCGTGAGGCGAAAGACGAGGTTCGTCGTGAAGCCAAGGCCCACCTTGATTTCCTGCCGTGTCACACCCTCTGGATGGGCGCTGACGAATTCGAGCACCGCCAGCGCCCGGTCGAGCGCGGGCGTCTGATGGCCCGAGTCGCGGACGGCGACGGTTGTTGCAGACCGCTGGCTGGACGACTGGACGGCGGTGCGAGAACGGCGGCGTGCGTGTTTCATGGGTGGAACCGGTGCCGCGACAAGGGGTGGCGAACCGCGACGAACGCAGCCGTCCAATTGACAAGAGTTCTATATTTTTATAGAGCGATACTGCATTTTGTCAATTTATCAACGCGCCGCGAGAGGGCTGATGGCTGTATTTAAGGTTGCCGTGACCGATTCGGTGTTTCCCAATCTCGACACCGAGCGAACCATTCTCGCCCGCGAAGGGGCTGAAATCGCCGCGTCGCAGTGCGGGTCGGTCGCCGACGCCGTGGCCCTGGTCCAAGGCGCCCACGCCGTGCTCAACGGCTATTTCAAGCCGGTGGGCCCCGAAGTGATGGACGCGATGCCCGACTGCCGGATCATCGTCCGCTACGGCATCGGCCTCGATTCGGTCGATATCCCTGCCGCCACGGCCCGCGGTATCGCCGTGGCCAACGTGCCCGACTACTGCATCGCGGAGGTCTCCGACCACGCCGTCGCAATGACGCTCTCGCTGCTGCGAAAACTGCCGCTCTCCGATCGCCGCGTGCGGGCCGGCGACTGGGACCTGAAGCCGATCGCGCCGCTCAAGCGATTGAGCACGCTCACCGCAGGGATCGTCGGCATGGGCCGTATCGGCCGGGCGATCGCCGTGAAGCTCGCGCCCTTCGGCTTTCGGATCATCTTCCACGATCCGTTCTTCACGGGCGAGCCGCCGGTGCCCGCTGCCCGGGCCGTCGGCCTCGAGGAACTGTTCGCCGAGAGCGATGCCATCATCCTGCAGACACCGCTCACCGCCGACACGAGGCACCTGCTCGACGACGACGCCTTCGCCGCGATGGGCCGCCAGCCGGTGATCGTGAACTGCGCGCGAGGTGAACTGATCGACACTGCAGCCCTCGTCCGGGCCTTGGAGACCGGCCGCATATCCGGGGCCGGCCTCGACGTCATCGAGAACGCTCCGCCTCTGGCCGTCGATCATCCCTTGATGCGGTGCGACAACGTCATCCTCGCGCCGCACTCGGCCTGGATGTCGACCACGGCGCTCACCGACCTGCAGCGACTGGCCGCCGAGGAGGTGGCCCGGGCTCTCCGCGGCGAGCGACCGAAGGTGCTGGCCAACCCCGAGGTCTGGCCACAGGTGCGATGGAAGCAACCCGGCGCATAAACAGAACGCAGCACCCACCACACCATCCACCAGGACGCATGGGCATGCATCGGCACGGACTCTTCATCGACGGGCAGTGGCGCGAGTCACGCGAACATTTCCCGAGCATCAATCCCGCCACCGAGGAGCCGGTCGCGGAGTTTGCCGCAGCCACGGCCGAGGATATGGCCGCGGCCGTGACGGCTGCGCGAACCGCCTTCGACACGGGCCCCTGGCCGGGTATGCCCGCCGCCGAACGGGGGCGGGTGCTACGGACCGCCGCCGACCTGCTCAAACTGCGGGCCGAGGAATTCGCGCAGGCCGAGACGGCCGACACGGGCAAGCCGATTTTCGAGAGCCGGTCGATCGACGTGCCGACGGCAATCGATTCGCTCGACTACTACGGCTGCCTCATCCGTGGCGTGGAGGGCGCGGCGATTCCCGTCGGCGACGCGGCGATCGATGCGACCGTCCGCGAACCCGTGGGGGTGGTGGGGGCCGTCACCCCGTGGAACTTTCCCGTCGTGCTCGCCTGTCGGAAACTCGGGCCCGCGCTGGCCGCCGGCAACACGGTGGTGCTCAAGCCGGCGAGCCTCGCCCCGCTCACGACGGTGATGCTCGCCGACGTGTTCGCCGAGGCCGGCCTGCCACCGGGGGTGCTCAACATCGTCACCGGCTCCGGCCGCGAGGCCGGCCAGGCGCTGCTCGACGACCCGCGAATCGACAAGCTGAGCTTCACCGGATCGACAGCCGTGGGCCGCGAGGTGCTCGCGGCGTCGACCAGGTCGATCGGCCGCTGCTCGCTGGAACTCGGCGGCAAGTCTCCCGCCGTCGTGCTGGCCGACGCCGATCTCGACGCGGCCGTGGAGGGGATTTTGTTCGGGGCCTTCCTCAACCAGGGCGAGTGCTGCTGCGCGGCCACCCGCGTGCTCGTCGACGCCCGTGTGCAGGACGACCTCGTGGCCAGGCTCGTCGCACGCGCCAAGGAGATTCACGTGGGCGACCCGCTCGACGAGAAGACGCGGATGGGCCCGCTCATCTCGGCGGACCATCGCGATGCTGTCCTCGCGGCGATCGGCGAAGCGAAGCAGGCGGGCTGCAGGGTGGCCTGCGGCGGTGGCATGCCTCAGGGACTTTCGCGGGGCTACTATGTCGAGCCGACCATCTTCGACGACGTGCCATCGAAGAGCCGGCTCTACCGCGAGGAGATCTTCGGGCCAGTGCTGCCGGTGACGCCGTTCGTCGGTGACGACGCCCTCGTCGGCGCTGCCAACGACACGCCCTACGGCCTCGCGGCCAGCATCTGGACAAGGGATCTGGCCAAGGGCCGCAGGCTCGCATCGCGGATCCGCGCCGGCACCGTCTGGATCAACATCCACAACTTCGTCTTCAACAACGCGCCCTACGGCGGTTTCAAGCAAAGCGGCCTAGGCCGCGAGTGCGGCCCCGAGGGACTTGATGCCTACACGGAAATCAAGAACATCATCACGTGGATCGCCCCTCAGCCCTTCCGCTGGTACTGATGCGGTCCGCGGCACTTTTTTGCACAGAGAGCTGCATGAAAATCGTTCGCTTCGAGTCCGCCGGCACGAGACACTTGGGAAACCTCCACGCCAATGGCAGCGTGACGCTGCTTACGGGCGAAATCTTCGGCCCGCTCCGCGACACAGGCACGGTGGCGAAGGTCGACAAGCTCCTTGCGCCACTCGAGCCCCGCGACATCCTCTGCGTCGGCCTCAACTACAAGCAGCACGCCGCCGAGAGCAACGCCGCCCCGCCGGCCCACCCCGTGCTCTTCCTCAAGAACACGGGCACGGTGCAAAATCCCGGCGATCCGATCGTGCTGCCGCGGAAGCTGCGGAGCGACGAGGTCGACTACGAGTGCGAGCTGGCCGTCGTGATCGGCAAGACCTGCCACAACGTCAGCCGGGCCGACGCCCTGAAGCACGTGCTCGGCTACACCTGCGCCAACGACGTGTCGGCCCGCGACTGGCAGCGAAACGGGGGCGGCGGCCAGTGGTGCCGCGGCAAGACGTTCGCCACGTTCTGCCCGCTGGGGCCCTCGATCGTCACCACCGACGAGATCACGAATCCCAACAAGCTCTCGATCCGCACGGTGTTGAATGGCGAGGTGATGCAGGACTGGAACACCGACGACATGATCTTCGACGTGCCGGCGATCATCGAGTTCATGTCAGCGAGCATGATCCTGCGGCCCGGCACGGTGATCCTCACCGGCACCCCGCACGGGGTCGGCTTCGCCCGCAAGCCGCCCGTCTTTCTCAAGCCCGGCGACACGGTGACGATCGAGATCGAGAAGATCGGCAGCCTCACCAATCCCGTGATCGAAGAACGGGTGTAGGCGGCCGGTTCTACTCGTAAATCGGGAAGAACGTGCCGAACGCACGTTCGCAGAAGTCGCCCGGGTCGTTGAACCGGCGACCGCGATCGAGCGCCGAGATTGCCTGCATCTGCTCGGCAGAGAGCGTGAACGCACCCGCCGCCAGATTCTCC
Organism: Pirellulales bacterium; assembly: GCA_044342075.1. GTDB lineage: Bacteria > Planctomycetota > Planctomycetia > Pirellulales > UBA1268 > RGVT01. Next base: position 173 of record JBIIQM010000049.1, on the reverse strand, counting down.
CGCAGCCGCTCCGGGCGAGAGGTCTTCGGAATCACGGCCGTGCCCCGCTGCATGCCCCACCGAAGGATAAAGGATAGCCCGGTCAATGGCACTTCCTCAACGGTCTTCCGGCCGATGAGCGACTCGTGAGCCTCGCGAGGAGCTGCCCGGGTGTCCGGAGCGGGTTTCTCATA
>JBIIQM010000120.1:0-6557 GCA_044342075.1 Pirellulales bacterium | reverse complement strand
CCGACCGCACGATCAAGCTCTGGACGACGAGCGACGCGAAGGAAGCAGCGACGTTCAAGGGGCACAAGGATTGGGTGACCACGGCGGCGTTCTCGCCGGATGGCAGTCGGCTCGCCAGCGGCAGCCTAGATGGAGCGGTGAAGTTTTGGGACGTCAATGCCAAGGGGGAACAGGAGGGGCCGGCCGCGCAGAAGTCGAGCGTGTGGGCCGTGGCGTTCGCCCCGGACGGCAAGTCGGTGATCGTCGGCACCCATGCCGGCGCTGCCCTCATGCCGACGCCCGTGCCGAAATTGCTCCCCCCGCCACCTCCGCCGCCGGCTCCGCCCGCAGCGGCCGTTGCGGCCGCTGCTGCGACACCGGCAGCGCCGGCCACACCTCCAGCACCGGCATCAACCACATCGCCGGCAGCACCCACGACCCCCGCGACACCGCCCGCCAATGCGGCCGGTGATTGGAAGCCGCTCATGCCGAGCGAGTTCAAGAGCATGGCGGGCGCGACCGGCACGATCGCCCCCGACGGCACGATCATGGTGACGGGCCAGCTCGCCAAAGACACCTACTCCGTGAAGGCCGTTGTGCCGGCGGGCGTGGAGCCACGAGCGATCAAGCTCGAAGTGCTCCCCGATCCGAGCCTGCCATCGCAGGGCCCGGGCCGTTCCGGCAACGGCAACTTCGTGCTCTCGACGTTCGCCGTGCTCCATGGTGTGCCCGGTAAGCCCGAGACCTCGACGAGCGTAAAATTCGTCGGCGCGACGGCCGACTACGCCCAGCCGAACTTGGCGGCGTCTACCGCAATCGACGGCAATCCCGCCACGGGCTGGGGGATCTCCGGCGCCACGGGCAAGGAGCATTTCGCCATCTTCGACATCGCGCCCGACGTGAAGGTTCCGGCTGGGGCGCCGCTGACGATCACGATCGACCAGCAATACGCCGACGGGCAGCACAACATCGGCAAGTTTCGGCTGTCGGTGAAGGCAGACGCCAAAAAGCAATAGCCTTCAGTCGTTTCACCAGAAGGGAGTCGGGCATGATCGGATTGTCGCGCGGTGCGCAGGTGTTTGGGTGGGCCTCGTGCGCGGCGGCGCTCTTTGCCGCGGGTGTCACGGTCGGGATCGTGGCTGCGCCACGGTCGCCGCTGGCCAAGGTGCAGGCCGTCACGTCGCTCGCCGACGAGTCGTTCGCCGTCTGCACCGTGCCGCTCAACGGGGCCATCGAAGCGCTCTTCATGCTCGACTTCGAGACGGGCGATCTTTCGGGCGGCATCCTCAATACGAGCGCCACTCCGCCGCGATTCGCCAGCGGCTACAAGCACAACGTGCTCAAGGATCTCGGCTTCAAGGCAGGGCAGGTGAAGAACCCGAAGTTTCTGCTCGTCTCGGGCATCGCCGAAATGCCGGCCGGCGGCGGGATGCAGTTCGCCAGTTCGGTTCTCTACGTGACCGATTCCTCCACCGGCACCACGGTGGCCTATGCGATCCCCTTCAACGCCCAGCAGGCCGGGGTGGCGGAACTCGTGCCGCTCGACGTGGCGCGGCCGCGCGGCGGCGGCGCGAAGGCGGCGCCCGCCGGGATAAAGGAGAAAGCCGCCGGAGCGAAGGCGAAGTAGGTCATGGCAGCGTCGGTCACGGTAGAGATTCAGGTCAACGGCGAGCCTTATCCGGCGGCGATCGGCTCTTCGGCCCTCGACGTGGTGGCGGCGCTCGGCCTCGCCGGGCGGCCGCTCGCCGTCGAGGTGAACGAGGAGGTCGTGCCGCGGGCCCGCCTCGCCGACTGTATGCTCAAAGCGGGCGACCGCCTCGAGATCGTCACGCTCGTCGGCGGCGGCTGACATCCGGACACCCACCATGACCTCACCCTCCGCCCCCACCGTCGATACTCCCGCCCGCGACACGCTCGTGGTCGGCGGCATGACGCTCGCGAGCCGGCTCGTCGTGGGCACCGGCAAGTACGCGAGCTACGCCGAGATGGCGCGGTGCCTCGACGCCTCCGGCACCGACTGCGTGACCGTCGCGGTGCGCCGCGAGCGGCTCGTCAACGCCGCCGGCGAAAACATCCTCGATCATCTCGACGCCTCGCGCTACACGATCCTGCCCAACACAGCCGGCTGCTTCACGGCTGACGACGCCGTGCGGGTGGCAAGGCTCGGCCGCGAATTGCTCCGCGACCTCGGCAATCCCGGCGCCGAATGGGTGAAGCTCGAGGTGCTCGGCGACAAGCGGACACTCCTGCCCGACCCCGTCGGCACGCTCGAGGCCACCGCGCGGCTCGTCGCCGACGGCTTCGCGGTGCTCGTCTACTCGACCGACGACCCGATCGTGGCCAAGCGGCTCAAGGATCTCGGCGCCGCGAGCGTCATGCCGGCCGGCAGCCCGATCGGCTCGGGGCAGGGGATCCTCAATGCCAACAACCTGCGGATCTGCCTGGAGTATCTCAAGGAGGGCGACCCCGACTATCCCGTCATCGTCGATGCGGGCGTGGGCTCGGCGAGCGATGTGGCGGCGGCGATGGAGCTTGGTGTCGATGGCGTGTTGCTCAACACCGCGATCGCCCACGCCGCCGACCCGCTCCGCATGGCCCAGGCGATGAAGGCGGCTTGCTTCGCCGGCCGGCAGTCGTTTCTCGCGGGCCGAATTCCGAAGCGGCTCTACGCGACGGCCTCGAGCCCTGAAGAGGGCGTCATCGGCAGCGGGCGACGCTGATGCTGGCGAAGCGCATCATCCCCTGTCTCGACGTGGAAAAAGGCCGCGTGGTCAAGGGGACGCGGTTCCTCGAGCTCGTCGATGCCGGGGATCCGGTCGCCGTGGCGGCCCGCTACGAGGCCGAGGGAGCCGACGAACTCGTCTTCCTCGACATCACGGCGAGCCACGAGGGCCGCGCGATCATGCTCGACGTGGTGCGCCGCGTCTCCGAGACGATCTTCATGCCGTTCACGGTCGGAGGCGGCATTCGCACGCTCGACGACGCCTGCCAGCTGATTCAGGCGGGCGCGGAGAAGGTGAGCATCAATTCCGCCGCCGTGCGCACGCCGGAGCTGATCACGCAGGTGGCCGACCGGCTCGGCAGCTGCGCGACCGTCGTCAACATCGACCCCAAGCGGGTGGTGCGCGACGGCCGCGAGGTATGGGAGGTGTTCGTCAACGGTGGCCGGGTGCCGACGGGCCTCGAGGCCGTGCCGTGGGCGAAGCACGTCGAATCGCTCGGGGCCGGCGAGATCGTGCTCACCTGCATGGACCGCGACGGCACCCGCGACGGATACGACCTCGAGATCACGGCGGCCGTGAGCCGCGCCGTGGGCATTCCGGTCGTGGCCAGCGGCGGGGCCGGACGCCCGGACCACCTTGCCGACGCCGTGGAACAGGGCGGGGCCGACGCGGCGCTGGCCGCTGGCATCTTCCACTTCGGGGAGTGTACGATTCGGGAGGTCAAGGAACTTTTTTTGAAACGGGGCATTCCCGTCCGCCCGCCGCGCCCGTAGTCCTCACCTGCCGCCGATCCCGCCTGCGATCCTTCCAGCAGCTGGCCCATCCCCGATTTGCCATGGCCACCACCCCGCACGCATCTTCGAGCGCCTCCGCCGACGACACGCCCCCTCCGGTGACCGCCTCCCGGGGCGCCCGCCCGGCGCTCGAGATCGACCGGTTCTTCGAGGCGCTCGTCAAGCTCCAAGGCAGCGACCTCCACCTGAAGGTCGGCCAGCCGCCTTTCATGCGGGTGAAGGGGGCGCTCCAGCCGCTGAAGGCCCCCAGGCTCGACGACGAGCAGATGCAGAAGCTCTGCCTGCCGATGCTCGACCAGCGGCAGCGCAAAATCCTCGAGACGGACGGCGGCTGTGATTTCGCCCACACCTGCACCGTCGATGGCGTGAAGTGGCGGTTTCGTGTGAACCTGCTCTACCAGCAGGGCTCGCTCGGCATGGTCGCCCGCCGCGTCAACAACACGATCCCCGACTTCAAGGGCCTCTTCCTGCCGCCGGCGATCGAGAAGCTCTGCCAACTCGACCAGGGCATGGTGCTGCTCGCCGGCGTGACGGGCTCGGGCAAGAGCACGACGATCGGGTCGATGCTCAACTACATCAACCAGAACTATCGCAAGCACATCCTCACGCTCGAAGATCCGATCGAATTCATCTTCACCGAGGATAAATGCCTGATCAATCAGCGCGAGATCGGCACCGACGTCAAGAACTTCGAGGTCGGCATGAAGCACGCCGTCCGCGAGGATCCAGACATCATCCTCGTGGGCGAGCTCCGCGACGTGGAGACCTTCAAGACGGCGATCCATGCGGCCGAGACGGGGCACCTCGTCTTCGGCACCATCCATGCGGCGAGCGCCTCCAGCACGATCACCCGCATCCTCGACCTCTTCCCGCAGGAGGAGCATGCCGCGATTCGCAGTGCGATCGCCTTCAACATGAAGGGGATCGTGGCGCAGAAGCTGCTCAAGTCGATCAAGCCCGGCGTCAGCCGCGTGCCCGTGTGCGAGCTGATGTTTTTCGACGTGCTCGTGCGGAAGTACGTGCTCGAGGAGAAGGATCACCTGCTCCCCGATCACATCAAGAAATCGGCCCAGGACGGCATGCAGGATTTCACGATGAGCCTCAAGAGCCTTATCGATCAAGGGCTCATCGACCGGCAGGACGCGCTCGAGATCGCGCCCAACCGCGATGCCCTGATGATGGCCCTCAAGGGCATCGGAGTCGCCTGATTTCCCCATGGCCGCCCTCAAACTTTCCCGTGGCACTGCCGCGAAGCCAGCGTCCCCCAAGAAGCCGCAGCTGAAGCCGGCTGCGCTCGAGGCAACTGGCGGCACGCCGGCGGAGGTGGTGGCCCGGAGCAAGGCGGCCGCGAAACTGCCTGGATGGAAGCAGGCCCGGTCAGCCTTCGCCGCCGCGGTGGCAAAAGCCGCGACAGGCCTGCTCTTCGATCTTTCCGCCGAGGCAGCGGGCGTGCGGTGGAGGGTCGACAATGCCTGGCAGGACGGCGAACCGCTCGAGCGGGATGCTGTTTCCAACGCGATCGCCGCGATCAAAGCGATCTCCGCCGTCAAGCCGACCGCCACGAAGGGGACGCAGGAGGGAGAACTCATCGTCGGAGCCGATGGCGTGCGACGGCCCTGTCGAGTGACCGTGAGGACGGGCGCGTCGGGCGAGCAGGTGCTCTGCGTGCTCGGAGCCCCGCTCCCAGAGCAGCCGCGGCGGGGGCTCGGTGAACTGCTGGGAAGCTTTTTCCGGCGCCGTGGCACCAAGTCGGCAGCTGCTGCGGCAGCCACCGTCACAACGCTTCCGCAGGTCTCGTTCGACGTGGCCCGCGGTGTCGATTCCGCTCGACGCGAGCAGGCGACCGGCGCGGAGGCCTATCCGCAGGCCTGCGCACTGATCGCGGCCGCCGTGAAGGATCGCGCGAGTGACCTCGTCATCGATTTCACGAAGGAGTCCGCGGCGGTCTACCCGCAGGTCGATGGAGTGATCGGGGCGGCACAGACGCTCGACCGCGCCGCGGGCGACGCTATGCTCGCCGTCCTGAAGACCGTCGCCGGCCTCGATCCGAAGGAGCGGCGCCAGCGGCAGTCCGGCCAGTTCGTGACGGTGATCGAGGGAAAGCCCTGGCCCTGCCGGATCGTGTCGCAGGGCGTCCAGACGGGCGAGCGGGTGCAGATCGCGCTCGAGTATGGCCGGCCGAAATTCAAGTCGATCGCCGACACAGGCATGCCGGCGCCGCTCGTGGATCGGGTGCGCCACCTGCTCGCACTCGAGAAGGGGCTCATCGTGGTGGCGACGCCGAAGCGCGGCGGCCTGACGACGCTCTTCGACATGGTCCTGACCACGGCCGATCGGCTCGTCCGCGATTTCGTCGCGATCGAGGATGCCGCCAGCCCAGGGGCGGAGATTCAAAACGTGAAGGTCGTCCGCTGGGATGCCGCGAAAAAAATATCTCCAGCCGCCGCGGTCGAGGAGGCCCGCCGTGGTTATCCGGGGGCGGTTGCCTGCTGCGACGTGAAGGACCCCGAACTCGCGGCGAAACTCGTGGCCGCGGCGGAGGAGGGGCTGCTCGTCGTGATCGGCATTCGCGGAGAGGATGCGGTCGACGGACTGACAAACCTGATGAAGCTCGGCATCGCGCCGGAGACGCTCGCGCAGGTGCTGCTCGGCGCGGTGGGCGGTCGGCTCGTTCGCAAACTCTGCCCCAAATGCAAGCAGGAATACCTTCCGCCCCTGGAGTTGCTCGCGAAACTGAAGGGGGACATCTCGTCGGAGACGACCTTTTCCCGCGCGGCTGAAAAAGGCTGCGATGTCTGCACGGGTACTGGCTACGTCGGCCGCACGGGCATCTTCGAGATCGCCTCCGGGCCGACGCTCAACCGTTATCTGGGGAAGAAGGCCGACGGCAAGGTTCTGCGACAGGCCGCGATGAAGGACGGCATGCGGCCGCTACAGCAGGAAGGGATCGCGCGAGTGGCCGACGGCGTGACGTCGATCGAGGAGATCCAGCGGTCGTTCAAGAAGGCCTGAGGATGCCATGCAGTTCGGGAGTGCTACCGACGAAGTGGCCGGCTACCTG
>JBIIQM010000119.1:0-6570 GCA_044342075.1 Pirellulales bacterium | reverse complement strand
GTCGCGCCGCCCCTGTCCGCTCGCTTCGGCTACGCCTCAGCAAGCGGACAGGGGCGATCCATTGGCAGGGAAACTCTATTGATAGAAACTGGTTCCATCAGTGGGGGCAGGTCACCCGGCCACGGCCGCTGAGCCGCTGAGCCGCTGACGGGCAAGGTAGTGAGCGTCACCGATGGCGACACGGTGCGCGTGCTCGATGCCGCCAACGTCCAGCATAAGGTGCGGCTAGACGGGATCGCCGCGCCCGAGCGTGGGCAGCCGTTCGGCACCGTGGCCCGCGACCGGCTGGCATCGCTCGTCATGGGCAAGGCCGTCACGGTTCACAGCGATGGCCGCGACAAGTGGGGCCGCACGCTGGGCAGGATCGAGATCGAGGGCCAGGACGTGAATCGCCGGATGGTCGATGACGGCATGGCGTGGCACTACAGCCGGTTCAACAATGACGCGCGGCTGGCTGCGGCTGAACGACAGGCCCGAGCCGCTGGCCGTGGCCTGTGGGCCGATGCCAAGCCTGTGCCGCCGTGGGAGTGGCGGGCGACGGCGAAGGATCGCAAGCGGCAGCCTGCGGCGCGGTAGCGGGCTCGCGTTACCGCAATTCAAGCGAAACGCCTGCGCCGCTATCGGTACGGACGCTACGCTTGGCAATCGACGGAGAGCGAGCGTATCCTCTTGAACGTCCGAATGGATGATCTATCTCGGGGTACCCGCTGGACGGTAATCCACACACACACACACACACACACACACGGAGACTCGCTCATGATAGGGGCCAAGCCAATGAAAAACGCCAATCTCGCAAAATCGATCGCTTCGGCCCTTCTTGTCATGGTGGGGCTCACTGCCGCCCGCGCCGAGACCTTTGGAACCGGTGCCAACCAGTTCACCCTCGACTTCACCACGATCGGGAATCCGGGTAACTCCGCCGACACGACTGGATATGGCTCGGTCGGTTACGCGTATCGGATCAGCACTTACGAGATCTCCCAAAATCAGATCAATGCCGCGACGGCATCGGGGCTCCAGAATGTCACCGCAGGAGCATGGAGTGGCGACCTGCCTGCGGGCAATATGAGCTGGTATGAGGCGGCGGCCTTTGTGAATTGGCTCAATACGAGTACAGGATTTGCTCGTGCCTATAATCTGTCGCGGACCGGTGGCGCCTGGAACATGGCGCTCTGGACTGCCGCAGACAATGGCTACGATGCGAATAACCTCTACCGCAACGCACAGGCCAAGTACTTCCTCCCAAGCGAGAACGAGTTCTACAAGGCGGCTTTCGGCAAGAGTGACGGAAGCGGCTACTACCAGTATCCAACGGGCGGCGATTCTGCCCCCACAGCTGTTACAAGCGGAACTGCCTTAGGCACGGCTGTCTATAACCAAGGATGGATACCACCAGGTCCCGCCTCGATTTATCAAGCCGGAGGACGTAGCTCCTACGGCACGAGGGCGCAGGGAGGGAATATCCAAGAATGGCAGGAAAGTGCCGCGGATGGCACGAATGACAATGTGGGTGATAATCGCATGGTTCGAGGTGGATACTGGTATGTCGCGGGTGATGCTCTCGATTCCTCGACCCGCTCTAGCTACGGTCCGAGCACTGATATCGTAAACCTCGGTTTCCGAGTTACCAGCGTTGTTGCCGTGCCCGAGCCCTCGACGTGTGCATCGCTGCTCGCCGGTCTGGCCTGCGGCGGCTACTCGGTATTTCGCCGTCGCAAGCGGGCCTGACGCAACGTAGCCACTTTGATGCGAACGCGAGGGGAGCGGGCCACGACGGTTCGCTCCCTTCGCTCGTTTGTGGGCCGACGCCAAGCCTGTGCCGCCGTGGGAGTGGCGGGCGACGGCGAAGGATCGCAAGGCAGTGAGGGCACGATGACGAATGGCCGACTACCATCCCCGCAGGCGCAAGCGTTCGTCGTGTGCCGCGAGGTCTGGCACAACCCGCGCACGAATGAATTCATGATCGCCGGGCCGGTCAGCCACGTCCCGGTTCCGCAGTTCCCCGCGAGCATCCGGCTATCGGTTTACGCGCACGTGACGGGTGGGCACGGCACCTATCCGATGGAGTTCCAGTTGCGGGCCGCAGACGGCGATGCCGTGTGGCGATGGCAGCCTGCCGATCCGCTCATCCATACCGATCCGCTGACCCCGCAACAGTTGGCGTTCCACGAACTGATCGTGAGCGTGCAGGAGCCGGGGCGGTACGAAATGGCCCTACTGGCTGGCGGTGAGGAGATCGGGCGGCAGCCGCTACTGATCGGCCCGGCAGACGTGTTCCGCAGCGACGTGTGATTGAGGCGGTAGGCCACAGCCAAGTGCCGCAGGGCCAGCCTGCCGGGCGGTAGGCGCGCCGTCCCGGTTTGCGTCCCGGTTTGTCCCGGCATGAGGGGTGCCGCTGCGCAACAATCGCGACTTGTGCGCGCACGCGCCGCCGCGTTAGTCTTGTGCCGTTCGATGCTGTTTTCACGAGGGAAGTGAATCGGGAGCCAGTCTCGAAAGTGGTCGGTGATGATGGCCGTTTAGGGGCCTTCACACCGTAGAGGTCACAGGTTCGAATCCTGTGCTGCCCACTAGACCGGTGCCCTTGCCTTTGGGCGCGCCGCTGGAAGTAGGACAGGCTTCAGCCTGTCGCTCGCAGGCGGCTTGCGGAGACTGTCTCCCTCCTTTCGCGCTCGGCTTGGTCGGCTCGTTTTTCGCGGGCCACGCTCGCGCATAGGGTTGTGCGTCCCCGTTTTCCGGCAGGATGCTCCCCATGCCCTCAGGTCGCCGAGGAGTGCCGCCGTGCCGTTGCGATATCTGCTTCGCATCGACTGGGACGTCGTCGCCGGGATCATCGCGGCGGTCGTGGCCATGCTCCTGAGCTTCATGGGCCTCGTCTCGGAAACCGTGGGCCGGGGCATCATCCTGCTGCTCTGCGCCCTCCTGCTCGTCCGTGACCTGCGGGGCGAGGCCCGCGAGCACCGGATGTTCGACAAGCTCGACGTGATCAAGCGACACGTCGCGACGCTCACGGCCGCGAAGCAGACCGACATTCAGCTCATCGGCCCGAAGCGGATGCGGCAGGAATTCGCGGAGTTCGCTACGACGGTGTATGGCGACGTGCGGTGGTTCAACGCGTGTTGCCGCATGTTTCGCCGTCAGGAGGTCTTCGACGCCACGCTGCGGCCATTCCTCGAGAATCCCAACGTCACGGCGATCCACCTGATCTGTCGGCCCGAAGAGCGGCAGTTCTGGTTGACCGACCTGCTTCCAAAGTTGAGAAAGTGCGACCACGGTGACAAGGTGCGGCCGCCCTTGTGGGGCCCCATCCGCACCAGCGTGTCGTTCGTGCTGGGAGACGTGGACGGTGATGGCAAGGACGAGGCGGTGCTGAGCATCATCGAAGAGCCGTTTGCAGCGGCCAGTCAGGGGCCGGCCGTGCCACGATTTCTGATTCGGGTCTTCAGCCACTGCGACCTCATCACCTCGCTCGAAGACATGTCGCGACACGCCATGAGCGACTTCATGACCACCGTTGAAGAAGCCGCGGACGACGGTCGCCGGCCATCGGCCGCGGCATCCGACGACGGGGTCACGACGCGGCCTTGACGACGGCAGGGATGTCGGCCGCCACGACCTGGTTCTTGCCGCGTTCCTTCGCCTGGTACATCGCGTCGTCGGACCGGGCCAGAAGGGCGTCGATGCCCTCACCCGGCTGGGCGAGCGTCACGCCGATGCTGATCGTCGCCCGAATCAGCTCGCCATTCACCGGGATCGGCTCGGCAGCGTGGCGGCGCAGGTTCTCGGCGAGGGCAACGGCCTCGTCGAGGCCGCCGATCCCACGGACAGCCACGATCAGCTCGTCGCCGGAGATTCTGCCGGCCAAGTCGTCGGCCGAACGCAGGCAGCTCCGAATCCTCACGCCCAGGGCCGCCAGCACGGCGTCGCCCGCGGCGTGCCCATGCGCGTCGTTGATCGCCTTGAAGCCATCGATGTCGCACCAGAGCAGGCCGAGCGCCGGCTCGCGGCGTGAGACGGCGGCCGCCAGCCGCTCGAGGAGCTCCCCGCGGTTGAGCAGGCCTGTCAGCGAGTCGATGCGGGCCCGGCGTTCGAGATCCTGCTCTATCCGCACCTGCTCGTCGATGACGTGCATCGAAGCCACCATGCCGCTCGCGGTTCCCTCGGGTGTGCGATAAGGGAACGAGCGGACTTCTATCCAGCGGACGTCGCCGTTGGCGGCGCGGATCTGGGCGCGGGAGACGGATCCATGGCCCGCGGCCACCCGGGCCCTGTCGTGATCGTATTGCTCACGGGTTTCGGCGGTGGCGAGGAACTCCTTGCCGTCGTGGCCGACGACATCCGCCGGCGTCCAGCCGAAGAGGGGCGTGGCCGAGGGGGAGACCCACAGGATCGTGTCGTTCATGTCGAGCCGTATAATGACGTCGGTCGAGTTCTCCGCCAGGAGACGAAACTGCTCTTCGGATGCGGCGATCTTCTCCGCCGCGTCGTGCCGCTCGGTGACGTCGCGCCATACGAGGCTGAGCCACTCGTCGCCGCGGATGCCGCGCACGTCGAGCCGCCGGAGGCCGACGCCTCGAAGCATGAATGGAAAATCGTCCAGCACGAGCGGGCGGCCCGTTTCGACCAATTGGGCGAGTTTGCGGAGCAGCCCGGACGACTCGATCTCGGGAAAAAAATCGCACAGTCGCGCGCCCACGAGGTTGTCGCGTTCGACCCTGAGCCAGCCGCAGGCGGCGGTATTCACGTCGAGGCAGGTGAAGTCGACGACGTGGCGATCGACGTCGCGCACCGGCTCGAGGAGCGCGAGCGGATCGAACATTCCTTCCTGGATGGCTCGGAGTCGGTGGCGTTCGTCGGCAAATTGATGCCGCGGCCCCCTTGGCGTCAGCAGGAGCGTTCGCCAGAGCCAGCGGGACAGCGATGCGAAATACACCCCTAAAAGTTGCGGCAACGCCATGCGGAACCCTACGCCTGTCGCGGGTTTCGGGGAAATGTCCGAACTCTTCCGGGCCAATCGCCGTCGGTCGTTTTTGGCGGGTTGGGTTGGATCCATAGAGTTCAGCCCCAAAGCGGCTTCGCCGCAGAATTCAAGGTGCCCCGTGGAAATCGCGCTGCCCCACGTCGTCGTGAGAGTCTGCGGCCCCGGCGTTGGATCAGACCTCGTTGCCGCGCTGACCGTCCACCCGGTCGAGGTGACCGAAGCCCGCGACACGCCGGAAATGCACCGGGTGTCGGCCGGCCGGCCGGCGATCCTCATCGTGGTGGTCGATCCGCCGGCCCCTCACCGGATCGTCTCCGAGACGTGGGCTGATTTCCCGGGCGTGCCGATCCTGATCGTCTCCGACTCGGCCGAACCGTTCGTGGCCGATGGCGCGGTGGCCGGAAGCGTGCTCACCGCGATCCACAGCGGCCAGCCGCTGCCGGACATCTGCTGGCACGTGCTGGAGGCCGTCAGCCGGGCGGCCCGCCTCCCGGGCATCACCGAACATCCGCTCGGCCCAGACCTCATTGAAGTCGATCAGAGGGGCATCGTCATCGCGGGCGAAAGCAGCGCCGGCGGCGCTTTCAGCGGCGGATTTCACATTCGTCCCGGCGACTCGCTGCTTTCCCTCATCGAGCCGCTCGATCAACCCGTGATCGCCCGCATGCTCGAGCGGGCGCACGCGAGCGAGCCGCAGTTTTCCACCGTGCGTCTTCTCGGCGGGCACGGGCACGGCCGCGGCCACACGGTGGCCATCGCGGTGCGGTCCGCCAATCCTGGCCGCGTCGCGGTGCTCGTCCAGCCGCTGATCTTTGGCGGGCCGATCGTCGGCCGTCACGTCAACGATCGCGACCCGATCACGGGGCTTCTCAACCGTTGGGCAGTATCGCGTGCCCTCGAGGAACTTGAGAAAAAGGAACCGCCGGTGGGCCAGGCCGCCGTGATCCTCGTCACGTTGGACGGGTTTGCGGATATCGGCAGCTACATCGGACACCGGCAGACCGACGTCGTGCTTCTCAGCGTGGCATCGGTGATGAGCCAGGTCTTTCCCTATCCGGCGCTCACGAGCCGGCTGATGGGAGACTCCTTCCTTGCCTACGTGACCAACGCCGACAACGACGAGCTTTTGCGCCGAGCGGAGCGGATGCTCGGGCTCTTGGGCAAGATCGAGGTGCCCGGCTTCGAGCCCCGGTTCACGCTCCGGGCCTCGGTCGGCGTGGCCGTCGTGACCGACGGCGACCACGATCTCGCCCTGCGGCTCGCGGAGGCCGCGGTCGGCGAGGCACGCATGGCCGGCGGCAATCGGGTGGTCGTCGCCGGGTCGGCAGAGTTCACGGGCGCCCAGACCCGTGAACTGACCAGGAGCATGGATCTCGGCTCGTGGGAGGTGTGGCTGCAGCCGGTGGTGCGCGATCGAGACGGTCGGGCGGAATTCCACGAGGCGTTGGCGCGGTTCAGCACCGGCGATCGGCACCTGGCGTCGCGAGCCGATCTATTCATGGCGGGGCGGGCGGACGGCCTGCTCGAACGATTCGACCGAATGATGCTGCAGCGGGCGGTCGAGATGCTGGCGGCACATCCGCAGG
>JBIIQM010000048.1:0-21264 GCA_044342075.1 Pirellulales bacterium | reverse complement strand
TCGTGCATGGCCGTCGCTCCGGGCGGCACGTTATACCCGTCTCAGGGGGAACGGCAGATGCGGCCGCGCGGCCGCACGACCGTCAGCGACATTCCGCCCCCTACGACCCGTCCATCATCGCCCACCATTCACGACGGAATGTCGCGATCTGGCACGGGCTTTGCCGTGATGGGGGGCGTCGGCGGTGGTCGCCGACTGGAGATTCCTTCGATGCATCGCGTGGAGTGTCGCTGTCGCCCCTGTTCGGCGTGTCGTCCGACATGCCGTCACCTCGGTCGCCCGATCCCCCACCCCCCCCACGCACAGGAATCAACATGTCGGCATCACGCCCCGCCCGCCTCCTCCGCCCCGCCCGCTGGCGTTCGATCGCGGCGCTGATCGCCCCCCTTCTCGTCGCCGGCGTCGGCGTGCCCGCGCTCTCGCTTACCCCGGCGCGGTCGGAGTCGATCACCGGCGCTCCGTCGCTCGTGCAGCCCGCGGCGATCCGGGCCGCGGCCCGCGAGGCGTATGTCTGGGGATGGCCGCTGGCCTACGTGCATCGGTGCCGTTCGCGGGTCGCCCTCGTCACGACACCTGGCAAGAGCGGCGGACTGCCGGTCGCCCCGCTCAACGAGCTGGCGATGCTCACGGATCAGGCCGCGCCACGGACGACGATCGTGCCCTGCCCCAATCGGGACGTGCTCTACGGTTTCGGCATCTTCGACCTCGCCGCCACGCCTGTGGTCGTGCAGGTCCCCGATTTCGGCGACCGCTTCTGGCTCTACCAGTTCGGCGATCAGCGGACCGACGGCTTCGCCGACATGGGTAGCATGCATCGCACCCTGCCCGGCTGCTACCTCGTCGTCGGCCCAGGCTGGACGGGCGCCGTGCCGCGCGGCATCGTCGGTGTTCTGCGATCGCCCACCCGCTACGCCTACTGCATTCCTCGGATCTTTTTCACCGCGGCCAAGGGGGACCGGACGGCAGCGGTCGCGGCGGCGACGGGCGTGATGGCCTATCCGCTCGACGATTTTACGGGCGAGCCGCGGCAGCGAGACTGGACAAAGCTCCGCTGGCTGCCGAGCCTGTCTCGCGAGGATAACGCCGTCGCGCCCGACCGGTTTCTCGAAATCCTTCCCGAACTGCTCGACGACGTGCCGCCGCTGCCTGGCGAGGAACCGCTCTATGCCCGGCTGCGCGGCCTCGTGGCGGCGGTCGCGGCCGACCCCGCCCTCGCCGCCGTGGCGGCTGCCGCGGTGCACGACGCCGAGCGCGAGGTCGTCGCCCCACTCTTCGAGTTTCGCAATGTCGGCCTGCCCCTTCCGGGCGGCTGGACCACGGTGGTCAACGGCGCCGCCTTCGGCACCGACTATCTCACTCGGACGGCAGTGGCGCGGTCGAACGTTTTTGTGAATCGGCACCATGAGACGAAGTATTACTACCTCGATGTCGATGCCGCCGGCGCGAGGCTCGAGGGAAACCGGCGCTACACGATCACGTTTCCGCCCGGCAGACTGCCGCCGGCGGCCGGCTTCTGGTCGCTCACCGCGTACGACGCGCGGCACTCGCTGCCCGCGGACTCGGCAGCGCGGCATTCCATTGGCACGCGCGACACCTCCCTCGAACTTGCCGCCGACGGGTCGCTGACAATCATCGTTGAGCCAGCGAGCGGCCCTGGGGCAGACGAGACCCCCGCTTCTGGTGAACGCGTGCCACGAAACCGGATCACGGCGCCAGAGGGACCGTTCTCGCTCTATCTGCGGCTGTATGCCCCGCAGGCCACGGCACTCGATGGCCATTGGACGCCGCCTCCCGCCGAAATTTCGCCGCGCGATCACGCACTTGCAGACGGCCGGGCAGCATCACTCATGAAATAGCGGAAGCTACCAACTAGATCCCGAAGTCGTCATTGGGCGACGGGCCTGGCATCCCGATCAACTGATAGAGCGGCGTGGAGAGATACCGTTCTCCGGTGCTACAGGCGAACGTGACGATCGTCTTGCCTGCGTTTTCGGGCCGCGACGCCAGCCTGTGCGCCACAGCCACGTTCGCGCCGCTGCTCACGCCCACGAGCAGCCCCTCTTCGCGGGCCAGCCGGCGAGCCCAGTCCATCGCCTCCGTGGTGGTCACGGTCTCGACCGAATCGACGACAGATCGATCGAAGTTCTTCGGCACGAAGCCGGCGCCGATGCCCTGGATGCCGTGCGGACCGGGCGGCCCGCCCGAAAGAACCGCCGACTCAGCCGGCTCGACCGCGACTGAGCACAACGCAGGGTTTTGCGACTTGAGAAAACGGCTGACGCCCGTGATCGTGCCGCCCGTGCCGACGCCGGCGACGACGATGTCGACATGCCCCCCGGTCGCCGCCCATATCTCCGGGCCGGTCGTCGTCTCGTGGATTGCGGGATTGGCGGGGTTGTCGAACTGGCGTGGCATCCACCCACCCGGTGTGGCGGCCAGGATTTCCTCGGCCCGCTCGATGGCGCCCCGCATGCCAAGTTTTGCGGGCGTGAGCACGAAGTCGGCACCGAGCCCCAGGAGCAGGGCGCGGCGCTCGGTGCTCATCGAGTCGGGCATCGTGAGCGTGACCCGGTAGCCCTTGGCCGCGGCAACGAACGCCAAGGCGATGCCCGTGTTGCCGCTCGTGGGCTCGATGATGCGGCCGCCTGGTTCGAGCGAACCGTCAGCCTCCGCCGCTTCGATCATGGCCAGGCCGATACGATCTTTCACGCTCCCCAGCGGGTTGCGGTTTTCCGCCTTCACGAACACCGCCGCATGATGGCTGCCGAGGGCCCGTTCGAGCCGCAGGAGCGGCGTTCTGCCGACGGTCTCGAGCAGGCCCTTGGGGCCGAGCGTGGACATGGCTGTCGTTCTTTCCTTGCTTGATGTCATGCGCAGCATCGATCGCGGTCGCAGACTGTGCATGCGCCGTGCCGAAGTCGACGGGAATCGGCGTCCGGCGTTCGCCAACAATGCAAGGTGTTGAGAATTTGACGGCGAGTGATCGGGGAAATAAGATCGACGATCCATGATATATCCCCGTGCTATCTCACGGGCGCATCGTATTTCCAGGCCTTAATGAATTCACGGCAGGAAAAGACCAAGTGCCAGCAGATGACGTCAACCGCGTGGTGACCGAAGTGTGGCGGGAGGCATGCCGCCACATCGAATTGGAATCGGCCGTGACGGCGATCGCCAAGACGATCGCAGCGCGCGGACCGTTTCGTGCCGTCGCGGTGATTCGCCCGGATTCCACGACACGGATCGTGGAGACGCGGGCCGTCGGATGGGTTGGCCGCAGCGCGGAGGTGGCTGCGTGCACCGCCCCCCTCGGGGTTGCGGCGTGGCAGAAACTGCTGAAGTGGTTGCGCGAGGGCGACCTCGTGCACGCCACGATCGCCGGTGGTTCGGAATGGCGATCTCTTTTGCCACCGGGACTCGACGGCGATCTGTTGCTCGCGCCATTGAAAGCCCAGCGACCCCTGATGGGCGGCATGGTGATCATGGCCGATCCGGGCCAGTCGTTCGCATCCGCGCAGCTGGCGCTTGCGATGCAGCTCGTCGAGCCGCTCACGGTCGCGCTGGAAAACGATGCCCGAGTTCACGAGCTCGAGTCATTGCGGGAGGCCGCCGAGGCCGATCGCGAGACGCTGCTCACCAGGCTCGGCCGCCAGGACGTCAACGAGGAGGTGGTGGGAGCCCGCACCGGGCTGCGACACGTGATGGAGCGAGTGGAACTCGTCGCCCAGTCGGACGTGCCGGTGCTGATCCTCGGCGAGACGGGAACGGGCAAGGAGGTGGTCTCGCGCGCGATCCACACCCGGTCTGCCCGCCCGGAAGGCCCGTTCATCCGCGTCAACTGCGGCGCGATTCCGCCCGAGCTCATCGACTCGCAGCTCTTCGGCCACGAGAAGGGGAGCTTCACGGGTGCCTCCGATCAGCACAAAGGATGGTTCGAACGGGCTGACCGGGGCACGCTGTTCCTCGACGAGATCGGCGAGTTGCCACTGCCGGCACAGGTGCGGCTCCTGCGGGTCTTGCAAGACCATCAGATCGAGCGGGTCGGCGGAAAGTCGCCCGTGCATGTCGACGTGCGGATCGTCGCGGCCACCCATCGCGATCTTTCAGCGATGGTGAAGGAGAAGACGTTTCGCGAGGACCTCTGGTATCGGATCAACATCTTCCCCATCCTGCTCCCCACGCTTCGGGAACGGCTCGAAGACATCCCGGCGCTCGTGAGGCACTTCGCCCAACGCGCCGCGTCGAGGTTTGGCCTGCCGCTGGTCGAGCCCACGGAGGCCGACCTGCAGGTGCTCGCCGGCTACGACTGGCCGGGAAACATCCGCGAACTCGGCGCGGTGATCGATCGGGCCGCCATTCTCGGCGGCGGTCGCCGGCTCGACGTCGCCGCAGCGCTTGGCCTGGGCAGGCAACACACTCCTCCGCCGCCGCGTGGCTTGCCGGCCGAAGTGACGCTCTATGAAGTGGTGCCAGAAGAGCCCGAGATCCCGGCCGCGGCCGGGCCCGCGCCCGTGATAGCCGACGTCGTGCCGCTCGCCACGGCGATGCGGCAACACATCGAACGGGCTTTGATCGCGACCCGCGGGCGGATCGAGGGCCGCCGCGGGGCCGCTGCGATCCTCGACATCAACCCGCACACGCTCCGCGCCCGGATGCGAAAACTCGGCATCGACCCCGGCGCTTTCCGCGAATGACCACGCTGACGACGAAAAATCATCCGGCGACGCTTCCCAAAAGCCGGGGGGCTCGCTAAAGTGCGCAAACTTTGCGTGCGTCGATGCGAACAGCCCTGCATCGACGTGACCTTCAAATAAACAATTTCCGCGTTGCTGACCGGACCTCTTGGAGGCGCGCTTGCTCGATCGAGAGCAGGAGGCCCTCATGCCGGTCTATGCAGACAATGTCGACGCGATCGGCCGCACGCCGCTCGTGCGAATCAACAGCCTGACGCAGGGGCTCAATGCCCGCGTGCTTGCGAAGATCGAGGGGCGCAACCCGGCCTACAGCGTGAAGTGCCGGATCGGCGCGGCGATGATCTGGGATGCGGAGCGATCCGGTCGGCTCAAGCCCGGGCAGCACGTCATCGAGCCCACGAGCGGCAACACCGGAATCGCGCTCGCCTTCGTCTGCGCCGCCAAGGGCTACCCGCTCACACTCCTGATGCCCGAATCGATGTCGATCGAGCGGCGGCAATTGCTCAAGGGGCTCGGCGCGAATCTCGTGCTCACGCCCGCGGCCGAGGGCATGCGCGGCGCGGTCGCACGGGCGGAGGAGATGGCGCAAGACCCGACCTATTTCATGCCGCAGCAGTTCAAGAACCCCGCCAATCCCGAGATCCATTTCAAGACGACGGGCCCAGAGATCTGGAACGACACCGAGGGCAAGGTCGACGTGTTCGTGGCGGGCGTCGGCACCGGCGGCACGATCACGGGCGTGTCGCGGTTCTTCAAGCAGGCCCAGGGGCAGAAGCTCCACACCGTGGCCGTGGAGCCGGAGGCGAGCCCGGTGCTCTCCGGCGGCAAGCCAGGGCCGCACAAGATTCAGGGCATCGGCGCGGGCTTCGTGCCCGATGTCGTCGATCGCTCGCTCATCGACGAGATCCTCACTGTCAGCAATGACGAGGCCTACGCGGTCGCCCGCCGCCTCGCCAAGGAGGAGGGAATTCTCTGCGGCATCAGCTGCGGCGCGGCGATGCACGCGGCCCTGCGGGTAGCGGCCAGGCCCGAATCGGAAGGCAAGACGATCGTCGTCGTGCTTCCCGACTCCGGCGAACGCTACCTCTCCACCGGCATCTACGAATCCTAAACCGAACCACCGGAGACCCCTCGATGAGCGACAGCCTGCTGCAGCGCAGCGTGACGACGGCGGTGGCCCGCAACCTGGCCACGACGTCGAAGACCCGTCCGATGATGATGTCGATCACGCCTCGGCATCTGCTCCACCTGCTGCCGTGGGTGCAGGTGGAGGGGGGCACCTACCGCGTGAATCGCACGAAGGTGGAGCTCTCGAAGGCCGAGCGGATCGAGATCGGCTCGGCCGCGGAGGGCCTGTCGTTCGTGCCGAGCGCCCTGCGGAGCGTGCCGCTTTTCGCCAAGCTGCCCGACGCGGTGCTCGACCGGATGCAGCCGCGGTTTCGCACGGAGGAGGTTCCCCTCGGCAGCGACCTAATCATCGAAGGACAGGATCGCAGCACGTTCTTCGTGATCGCCCAGGGACAGGTGGAGATCCTCTCCAAGGGCGCGCATGGCCGCGACCTGCGTGCCGCGCTGCTCACGGAGGGTGAGTTCTTCGGCGAGGTGGATCTCGTCAGCGACCGGCCCAGCGACATCACCGTCCGCACGATCACGCCCTGCGTGCTCCTCACGCTCTCACGCCGCGATCTCGACGCCGTGCTCGATGACCTGCCGAACCTGCGGGGCGATTTCCAGCGGGCGATCGACGAGCACCTCGAGTTGCGGAGCACCGTCAACCGCTACGGCGAGCGCAACATCGACCTCGTCAGCGGTTTCGCGGAGAACGTCGAGATCCCCGAGACGTTCGTCGACTACGCAGCCAATCCGCGGGAGTATTCGCTCTCCGCGATTCAGACGGTGGTTCGCGTCCACACACGGGTGTCGGACCTCTACAACGGTCCCTACGACCAACTCGAGGAGCAGATCCGGCTCACGATCGAGGGGATCAAGGAACGGCAGGAGTGGGATCTCATCAATAGCCAGCGATTCGGCCTCCTGCATTCGGTCGATCCGGCGATGCGGATCAGCACGCGGTATGGCGCGCCCACGCCCGACGATCTCGACGAATTGCTCGCGCTCGTCTGGAAGAAGCCGGCCTTCTTCCTGGCCCATCCGAAGGCGATCGCCGCCTTCGAGCGGGAGTGCACGCGGCGCGGCGTTCCGCCCGTGACGACCATGCTCCACGGCACGCCCTTGATCATGTGGCGCGGCGTGCCGCTCGTGCCCTGCGACAAGCTCGAAGTGAAGAGCCGTTCGGGCTACAGCCAGTCGTTCGGGACGACGAGCATCCTGCTTTTGCGGGTAGGCGAGGCTGATCAGGGTGTGGTCGGCCTGCATCAGACGGGCATCCCGGGAGAGATCATGCCGAGCCTCTCGGCGCGACTGATGGGGCTCGACAGCCTGGGTGTGGCGTCCTACCTGCTCACCAACTATTTCTCACTCGCCGTGCTCACCGACGACGCGCTCGGCGTGCTCGAGAATGTCGAGGTGGGCTACTACCACGACTACCGCTCCGACGGACGCACGGCATTCGGCGAAGGATCGGGCATCTGATGCACGGCATCGAAGAGATCGCCGGCGCCGCCCGGCGGCTGATCGACGACGCCCTCAACGCCGCCGGTGCCGGTGCCGCGACGCCAGCCGACGCGCCGCGGCCGGCCGACGCCGACCGCGGCATGGCGGCTGCTCCGCTGCCTCCGACGATCCACGGAGTGTCGCTTCCCCAGGCCGCCCCGGCGGCCGACATGACCGGCGTGAGGGCGTTCGTCAGCCGAATCCGCAGACTCGACCACCTGCAGTTGCCGGCGGTGCGATTCGATCGGCCACTCTCGCCACCAGCCTCCAGCCTGCCGCTCGGCAGCTTGGATGTGGAAGCGATCCGCCGCGATTTCCCCATCCTCCGCGAGCGGGTGCACGGCAAGCCACTGGCCTGGTTCGACAACGCGGCCACCACGCAGAAGCCGCAGGTGGTGACCGATGCGATCGCTCATTTCTACGCCCACGACAATTCCAACATCCACCGCGGCGCCCACACGCTCGCCGCCCGCGCGACCGATGCCTACGAGAAGTCGCGGCAGATCGTCGCCGGGTTTCTGGGCGCGGGGAGCCCCGACGAGATCCTCTTCGTCCGCGGCTGCACCGAGGGGATCAACCTCGTCGCCAACGTGCTCGCGCCGGGGCTCGGCCATGGCGACGAGATCCTGCTCACTGAGCTCGAGCATCATGCCAACATCGTCCCCTGGCAGATGGTGGCCAAGCGGACCGGCGCCGTGATCCGCGTGGCCCCGATCGACGATCGCGGCGACATCATCCTCGAGGCCTACGAGGGACTGCTGGGCCCCAGGACGAAGATCGTCTCCCTGACACATGCCTCCAACAGCTTGGGTACGATCCTGCCGGTCGATTTCATGACGGCGATGGCGAAGGCCCGCGGCGCCCGCGTGCTCGTGGACGGTGCCCAGAGCGTGTCGCACTTCCCCGTCGACGTCGGGCGAATCGGCTGCGATTTCTACGTCTTCTCCGGGCACAAGATCTTCGGGCCCACGGGGATCGGCGCCGTCTTCATGACGAAGGAGGCGCAATCATCGCTGCCGCCCTGGCAGGGGGGCGGCAACATGATCAAGGACGTGACGTTCGCCCATACGACCTACGCCGAGCCGCCGGCCAAGTTCGAGGCCGGCACCCCGAACATCGCCGACGCGATCGGCCTCGCCGCCGCGCTCGACTATGTCACGCGGCTCGGCCGCGAGCGGATCGCCACCTACGAACACGAACTCCTGCGTTATGCGACCGACCGTCTCACGGCCATCGAAGGCCTCCGCTTGATCGGCACCGCGCGGGAGAAGGTGGGCGTGCTCTCGTTCGTGATCCCCGGCCTCGATCCAGTCGAGATCGGCAAGGCGCTCGACCGGGAGGGGATCGCAGTGCGTGCAGGCCACCACTGCGCCCAGCCGTCGCTACGGCACTTCTGCGTCGAGGCCACTGTGCGGCCGTCGCTCGCCTTCTATAACACGCAGTCCGAGATCGACCGGCTGACAGACGCCGTGGCCGGGCTCGCCCGCTCGCCGCGGCGGCGCTAGTAACAGTCGCCGAGGCGGCGTTAGGAACGGTCGGAATCGCTGCTGCCGCCCGTCAGGTAGCTGGCGTAATAGAGCAACGTCAGCACGCTTTGCAGCGTCGCGGCCACGTAGGTCCAGGCAGCCGCATTGAGCACGTTGTTAACGGCCGGCATCTCGTTCTGCGGCACGATGCCGAGGCTCACGAGTTGGGCCTTCGCCCGGTTGCTGGCGTCGATCTCCACCGGCAGGTTCACGAGCTGGAAAAACACCGTACCGCCGAAGAGCGCGATGCCCGCCCATGCCAGGGCGGGAAACTGCATCATCAGGCCGATCGCAAACATCGTGATGCCAAAACCACTGCCGATGTTGGCCAGATTCACCGCCGCGTTGCGGACCGTCATCAGCGAGAAGCTCTGCGCATCTTGGAGGGCGTGGCCGGCCTCGTGGGCGGCGATGCCCACTGCGGCGAGCGACCGGCTGCCGTAGACGGCCTCGGAAAGCCGCAGCACCTTCTTCTGCGGATCGTAGTGGTCGTTGAGCTTGCCGGGGATCGCCTCGATCTCGATGTCGGTCGCGCCGGCGGAGTCGAGGATGTGCCGGGCAGCCGCGGCGCCAGAAAGAGGCGCAGCCTCCTGCGATGCCGAGGTGAACGCGGAATGCACCCGCCACTGGGCCCACATCGCCAGAAGGAGTGCGGGCGCGACGGCAATGAAGTAACCGGGATCGAAGAAGATCGGCATCGTTTTCCTTGAAAACTCCCTTGAAATGAGTGCTTGAAACCAGGACTTGAAACCAGGGCTCCGTCGCATGGCGAACGGCAGCCGACAACCGAGACTATTCTAGCAGGGTCCGTCCCCCCGGCCCCTGCTCCCCCGCCCCCACCCACCAAACATGACCATCTACGGATCCACTGGCGGAAAGGTTCGCCTTGGCGCGACACTTTTTTTCCTGGCCGCAGCCGCGGGCTGGGCCGCCGCCACGGAAACGCCCGCCCTCTGCGAGCGGATCGACCGGGCTCTCGCGCATGCCCGCGACGGCCGGCGGCTCGACGCGGGCGTGCACGGCGCCTGGCAGGTGGTCCACGGCATCCTCGCCTTCGGACCGGAGTTTCCACTGGCCGTCGATGGGGAGATCGTGCCCGCGCTCGATCACCTGCTCGGCGGCGGTGCGATCACCGGCTGGCGACTGCGGCCTGGCGACCACGGCGTGATCGCGATCGTCGAGGAGGGGAGCACGACCGGCCAGGGTCATCCCGACCAATGGCTCGGCTACCTCTCGCAGTGTGGCACGGATGGCATCCCGCTCGACACGAAGCTCCGCGTGGCCGGTCGCGACTTCACCGTGAAGGATCTGCTGACCCAGGCTCAGGCCGACATCCGCCCCGGCCAAGAGGCCACGTGGACGCTCATGGCGCTGGCCACCTACCTGCCCCCCGACGCCGCCTGGAAGTCGCGCGACGGCACGAAGTGGACGACCGAGCGGGTCGTGCGGATGGAGGCGGAGAACGACATCTCCGCGAGTGCCTGCGGCGGGGCCCATCGGCTCTACGCGCTCGTGCTCGCGCTCAGGAAGCACATGGCCGCGACCGGCACGCCGCGCGAGCGGCTCGCCGGCGGCTGGGCGGTCGCGGCCGACGTGATCGACGACGCCGTGGAGCGGGCGCGGGCATTCCAACAGGCCGACGGCAGCTTCTCGATCCACTCCTTCGACCGCCCCGGCACGTCGGCCGACGTGTTCGCGAAACTGAGCGCGACGGGGCACGTCTTCGAGGTGGTCGCGGCCGCGCTCGACGACCGGCGGCTTGCCGAGCCCTGGGTGACGCGGGCGGCCGACCGGCTCGTCGGATTGCTCGAGCAAACCGGCGATATCGACCTGGAATGTGGCGGTCTCTACCACGCCGCCCACGGGCTCTTGCTTTACCGGCAGCGGGTGTGCCAAAACCCTGGAATGACACCTTCGTCCCGCTGAGATCGGGTTTCGTGCACGGCCTGATTTTCTTCTACATCCACAAATTCGCCGACGAGGCCTCCAAGGGCAACACGTCGTGGGATGCCCTGCGGTCGTCGGTCACCACGAGCACCAATAAATATCTGCCGTCGGGCGTCTATTCCGACGCCGATGCCGTGCAGCTGCTGCAGTCGATTGCCCAGTCGGCGGGACGCCCGCTGCCGAAGATTCTCGAGCAGTTTGGCGAGTTTCTCGCGCCGCACCTCGTGAGGGTGGCCGGCACGCATATCGATCCGTCGTGGCGCACGCTCGACCTCATCGAGCACACCGAGTCGATCATCCACGAGATGATCCGCTCTGCAAACCCCGGGGCTGCGCCGCCGGTGCTCGAGACCGTGCGGCAATCGCCCAGCGAGTTGCACCTCGTCTATTCCTCCGCCCGCCGGCTCTGCCCGCTCGCGCTCGGCCTGATGCGGGGCATGGCAAAGCACTACGGCGAGGAGATTTCGATCGAGGAGCCTTCGTGCATGCTCCGCGGAGACCCGTTCTGCTCGTTCGTGGTGCAGAGCCAGGGCCACGAGACCTACGCCGCGCGGTCAACGGTGTCTGACACGATCCAGTTCCTCAAGCCCGACGACTCCGTGGCGCAGACGATCGCCGGCCCGCCGCTTCCCCTGGATCCAGACAATCGGTTGGATCCCGACAATCGGTCGCCCGACAGGGATGAGCCCATGCCGGCGACGATCGGCGGCTACTCCGTCCTGAAGATCATCGGGCAGGGGGGCATGGGCCGCGTCTACCTCGCTCGCGACGAGCGGCTCGACCGCGACGTGGCCATCAAGGTGCTCCATCCATCGCGGGCCCGCGATCGTGCCGCGAGGCTGCGGTTTCTGCGGGAGGGCCGCGCGGCAGCGGCGGTCGAACACCCCCACGTGATGACGATCCACCAGGTGGGCGAGGAAAACGACCTGCCGTTCATCGTCATGCAGCGGCTCGACGGCTGCACCCTCACCGAATACAGCGAGCGCACCGGTCGGGTGCCGGTCGCGGAGGCGCTGCGGATCGGCCGCGAGGCTGCCGAAGGGCTGGCAGCCGCCCACAAGCTGGGGCTCGTGCACCGCGACATCAAGCCCGACAACATCTTCCTCGTCGGCCCGAAGCGGCTGGTGAAGATCATCGATTTCGGGCTCGCCCGCGATGCCGCGGAGGACGGAGCGAAGCTCACCGTGGACGGCGCCGTGGTGGGCACGCCCGCCTACATGTCGCCCGAGCGGATCGGCGAGCAGGAGATCGACGCCCGCGGCGACGTCTTCGGGCTGGGCGTGATTCTCTACGAACTGCTCTCGAACCGGCTCCCCTTCGAGGGCAAGTCGGTGGTATCGGTGCTGGCGTCGATCTCCCGCGGCAACCCGCCGCAGCTCCGCGATATTGCCCCCGACGTGCCCGAGGCGGTCTGTAACCTCGTCATGCGAATGATCGCGCATGACAAGAAAGACCGCCCCAAGACCGCCGCCGACGTCGCCGACGAACTGGCCGCCCTGGAGCGAGCCCAAAAGTAGGACAGGCTTCAGCCTGTCGCTCATGACAGGCTGAAGCCTGTCCTACTTCACCGCGCCACGAGCAGCGAGTGAACCGCGTCCACGAGCACCTGCATGTCGCCGTGCCAGTCGATCGTGGTGCTCGCCTGCGTCGCGAGGTTTTTGAACTGCGCCGTGCCGGCGGCGAATTCTTCGCTGCCGATCACGAGCGCCGCCGGAAACCCGCGCTTGGCGGCGAGTTTCAGCTGCTGGCCCACCCGCTTCGCCTCGGGAAAAAACTCGACGGCCATTCCCGCCCGCCGCAGCGCCGCGGCGATCCGCAGGTAGTCGGCCAGGTGTGCCTCGTCGAAATGGACGAGAAACACGTCCGCCGGCGTCTCCACCAGTTCGAGCCGGCCGAGCTCCTCGAGGCCCGCGAGCAGCCGGTCGATCCCGAGCGAGGCGCCGACGCCCGGCAGTGATTGCTTCGTGTAGAGGCCGGCGAGGTTGTCGTAGCGGCCGCCCGAGCAGATGCTGCCGAGCGAGGGCAGGTCGTCGAGAAAGCTCTCGAGCACGATGCCGGTGTAGTAGTCGAGGCCACGGGCGATCGAGGGGTCGATGACGACGCGGCCCTCCGCCACGCCCGCCTGTGCAACGCCGTCGAGCAGCTGCCGCAGCGCCGCGACACCGGCCCGGCCTGCTTCGGAGTCGCCCACGATCCGTTCGAGCCCCGCGAGCACGTCGGCCGGCGGGCCGGCCAGTTGCGCCAGCGACAAAAGCCTCGCGGCGGCCTCCGGCGCCACGCCGTGCGCCTCGAGCTCCACCCGCACCGCGTCGGGCGTCGCCTTGCCGAGCTTGTCGAGCGACCGCAGGACGTCGGTGGAGCGGCCGGCGAGGCCGAGCGCCGCGAGCACGCCGGAGAGCACGCGGCGATCGTTCACCCGGATCGTAAACCGCTCGATGCCGATCGCGCGGAGCAGGTCGTGCACGACGAGCACCATCTCGAGATCGGCCACGGGGCTCGTCGTGCCGATCGTGTCGAAATCGCACTGCATGAACTCGCGATACCGGCCGCGCTGCGTGTTTTCCCCGCGCCAGACCGTGGCCATGTGGTAGCGCTTGAAGGGCGTGCCGAGCGTGGCGATGTGCTGGGCGCAGAATCGCGCGAAGGGCACCGTCAGGTCGAACCGCATCCCCACGTCGCGGCCGCCGTGGTCGGTGAAGCGATAGAGCTGCTTGTCGGTCTCCTCGCTCCCCTTCCCCGTAAGGATCTCGAGGTATTCGAGCGCCGGCGTGTCGATCGGCGCAAAGCCGTAGGAGCGATAGACGCGGCGGGCCGTGTCGAGGATTTTTTCGCGGGCGAGCGCCTGCGCCGGCAGGTGGTCGCGAAAGCCCTTGAGCGTGCGCGGTTCGATCATGAGACGATCGGCAGGAGCGCCGGCTTCGGGCTGCGGATCGACTTGGTGCGGTTCTTCTTTTTGCGGCCGTCGCCGACGTTCTCGCCCCCGGGGCCGAGGACGGCGTCCATGTATTCCTCCACCTGCTCGGCGGTCTCGAAATACTGGTCGTAGACCCAGTCGTCCTCGTATTCGCAGTCCTTCGTCGTGTAGTCGCGGCAGATCTGCGGCCGCGTCTCGTAGATGCCGCAGCGGTTGTCTTCCTGCAGGTGCTTGCAGACGGTGTGGACGCAGACATACCAATCGCCGTCTTCGGTAAAGACGGTGGCATGGTCGTGGACCAGGAACCAGCGGATGTATTCAAACTCCTCGCGGGTGGTCGGCGTCTCGAGCGGCAGGGCGAAGTAGCGGCAGCACTTAGCCGTGCAGTATTCGCAGAGCACCTTGTCTTTCGGCACGTCGTCCCGCTTCGGCTTCTTGGGGAGCGGCGGGAACGTGATCTCGGCGACCGACATGCAAACCTCCTCGCTGAATCCCGGCATCGTGCGTGCGGGCCGGGCAATATACCAACCCCGACGGCCTCTGCCCCCGATGCCGTATACTGCCCGGGCTTTTCCGAAGGGATTCGGTCCGATGCCCAAACGCTGGCACATTCAGCCGCACAATCAGGCCGCCGTCGCCGGACTCGAGCGGTCGGCCGGCGTGTCGAGCATCGTCGCCAGGCTGCTGGCGGCCCGGGGCATCACCGACGCGGCAGCCGTGAAATCGTTCCTGGCCGGCAGCATGTCGGACCTCCGTGATCCCGACCTCCTGCCCGGCGTCGCCGAGGCGGCCGACCGAATCCTCGCCGCCGCCAAGGCCGGCCGCAGGATCGTGGTCTACGGCGATTACGACGCCGACGGCATGTGCGCCACCGCCATCCTCATGCACTGCCTCGACGCGATCGACGCGCAGGCGAGCTGGTATGTGCCCGACCGGTTCGAGGAGGGCTACGGGCTCAATGCGGAAGCGCTCGAGACGCTGGCCGCCCGGGGCGAAAAGCTCGTCGTCACCGTCGACTGCGGGATCGCGAGCGTCGCCGAGGCGCGGAGGGCGAAGGAACTCGGGCTCGAGCTCATCGTCACCGACCACCATTCATTCGCCGACACGCTCCCGGAGGCCGACGTGCTCGTGCATCCGCGACTGCCGGGGGCGGCCTATCCGTTCGGCGAGCTCTGCGGCGCCGGCGTGGCCTTCAAGCTCGCCTGGGCGATCGCGACGCGGGCCAGCGGGGCGAAGCAGGTGACGCCGCGGCTGCGCGAGATGCTGCTCAAATCGATCGGCTTCGCCGCGCTCGGGACGGTCGCCGACGTGGTGCCGCTGCTCGACGAAAACCGGATCTACGTGAAGCATGGCCTCGAATGCCTGCGGCAGCGCGGCGGCCCGGGGATCGAGCGGCTGATGGAACTCGCCAAGCTCCATGAGAAGTCTCAGCTCGACAGCGAAGACATCGCCTTCCGGCTCGCGCCGCGGCTCAATGCCGCCGGCCGGCTCGGCAAGGCGGCCAGCGGCATCGAGCTTTTGACGACGGCCGATCCGGCGCGGGCCGCGAGCCTCGCCGACTACGTGCACGAGCTCAACGCCCAGCGCGACACGCTCGAGCGGAGCATCCAGCTGGCCGCGGCCAAGCAGGCCCGCGAGCAGTTCGACCCGGAGGCGGATGCGGCGCTCGTGCTCGCGGAGCGCGGCTGGCATCCGGGCGTGATCGGCATCGTGGCCGGCCGGCTCGCCGAGAAGCACCATCGGCCCGTCGTGATGCTCGCCCGCGACGAGCACCAGGGGCGGCCCGCGATCGGCAGCGTGCGGAGCGTGCCGGGCTTCGACGTGCATGCGGCGCTCGTCGCCTGCCGCGATCTGCTCGTCACCTGCGGCGGCCACGCGGCGGCGGCCGGCCTGCGGATCGAAGACGCGAAGATCGACGCCTTCCGCGAGCGGTTCCTCGGCGAGGTGGAATCGCGGATGCCCGCCGCCCTCCGGCAGGCCCAGATCACGATCGACGGCGAGGCCACGCTCGCCGGCCTCACACTCGACACGGTCTCGCAGATGGAGCGGCTCGCGCCCTTCGGGCAGGCGAACCGGCGGCCCGTGCTCTGCGCCTCGGGAGTGCGGCTCGCAGAGCCGCCGCGGACGATCGGCGGCGGCGCCCGCCACATCTCGATGAACCTCGTGCAGCATGGCGCGAAGGTGCGCGGCGTGGCGTTCGGCGGCGCGGAATGGCTCGAGCATCTCCCCGCGCCGGGCCAGCCCTTTCACGTGGCCTTCAAGCCGAAGATCAACGAGTTTCGCGGCCGACGCACGGCCGAGATGGAGATCATCGACTGGCGGCCCGATGGCATCGACGTGGCCGTCGCCCTGCCCCCTCTCGCCACCGCCCAGTAGGACAGGCTTCAGCCTGTCGCCAATCACCGACATCGTCATGAAAACTGTCTCACTCCTGCTGATTCTCGCACTCGCCTATTGCCCCGCCCGTGCCGACGACTGGCCGCAATGGATGGGGCCGCGGCGCGACGGCGTCTGGCGTGAGACCGGGATCGTGAAGTCGATTCCGGCCGCGGGCCTGCCGGTGAAGTGGCGGGTGCCTGTGAAGGGGGGCTACGCCGGCCCCGCCGTCGCGGACGGCCGCGTCTATCTCGCCGACTACGACCATGGCGAAAGCGAGATCGCCAACAGCCCCAACGACCGGACCGAACTCGCCGGCCGCGAGCGGATCCTCTGCCTCGATGCGGCCACCGGAAAAATTCTCTGGAAGCACGAATACGAATGCCCCTATGCGATCTCGTATGCGTCGGGGCCGCGATGCACGCCGACGCTCGCCAACGGCAAGGTCTATGCGCTCGGCGCCGAGGGAAATCTTTTCTGCCTCGATGCCAAGACGGGCGCCGTCCTCTGGTCGAAGGACTTCAAGAAGGACTACGCGGCACCCACGCCGATCTGGGGCTTCTGCGGCCATCCACTCGTCGATGGCAAACGGCTCATCTGTCTGGTCGGCGGCGAGGGAAGCGTGGCAGTCGCGTTCGAGAAAGACACCGGCAAGGAGATCTGGCGGGCGATCTCGGCGAGCGAGCAGGGCTACTGCCCGCCCACGATGATCGAGGCCGCGGGCGTGCGGCAGCTCATGATCTGGGATGCTGACAAGCTCAATAGCCTCGATCCCGCCAGCGGCACCCTGCTCTGGTCGCAGCCGCTCAAGCCGGCCTACGGGATGTCGATCATGGCGCCGCAGGTGGCCGACACGAAGCAGGGCCGCGTGCTCTATGCCAGCGGCATCGGCCGCGTGGGCGCGCTTTTTAAGCTGGCCGCCGACAAGCCCGGCGCAAGCGTCGTCTGGCGCGGCCAGCCGAAGACGGCCGTCTACTGCGCCAACAGCACGCCCTTCATCGAAGACGAGACGCTCTATGGCTGCGATTGCGAGACGGGGTTTCTCACGGCGGTCGATCTCGCGACGGGGGAACGCCTCTGGGAGACCGGCGCGCCGACGATGGGCGCTCGCCGCGGCCGGCACGGCACGGCGTTTCTCGTCCGCCACCAGCTTGACGGCGCATCCCGCGACGGCCGCACCTGGCTCTTCAGCGAGACGGGTGACCTGATCCTCGCGCGGCTCACGCGCGAGGCATATACGGAACTCGGCCGGATGCATCTGCTCGCCCCCACGAACGAGTGCTTCGGCCGCGAGGTGGTCTGGAGCCACCCGGCCTTTGCCGGCCGCTGCGTTTTCGCGAGAAACGACCAGGAACTGGTCTGCGTGTCGCTCGCGGAGTGATTCTGGGCCGATTCGCGGTTCGGCGTTGTCCCGGCCGCGTGCCGCTGGTAATCTTCTGTCTCTCTCCCGCGTGCGAAACGACGCTGTCAGCCGCACACATCGGGGCGTAGCTCAGCCTGGCTAGAGCGCTACGTTCGGGACGTAGAGGTCGCTGGTTCGAATCCAGTCGCCCCGACTCAGCTTCGCTACCGCTGAGTAAGCTCAAGACAGCGGTGGGTTGGCCGGCGATCAAGAGCCGCAGCCTCGAGACCGCCTCTGCATGCCCCACCAATCCGCTGCTTCGGATCGTGATCCGCGGTTCGCCCGCTTTGCCTGGATCATGATCGACTGGGCCGCGAGTGCCTTCTCCACCGTCTTGATCACGCTCGTCGTCGCGTACGTCGAGAAGGTGGTCCTCCCGGATGGCGCCTGGGGGATGGAGGCCGGCGTCATCTGGGCGTGGACGCTCGCCGCTGCGATGCTCGCCTCCGCCGCGCTCGCGCCTTGGGCCGCGGCGTGGGCCGACCGCCATGACGCGCATCAGCGGGCGCTCGTGGCCGGCACACTCGTCGGCATCGGCGGGCTTATCGCCCTTGCGGCCATGCCCACTGCGGCGCGGCTGGGCGTGGTCGCCGCGGTCGTCGTCGCGAACGTCGGCTTCGACATCGCGCAGGTCTTCACCGGCAGCCTGCTCCAGCGGATCGCCGGCCGCCACGGCACCGATCGGCTCTCGGCTCAGGGTTTCGCAGCCGGCTACGCGGGCGGCGCGATCGCACTGGTCACTGCAACCTCGATCGTCACGGCCCGCGACCGGCTCGGCCTCGACGTGGCCACCGCGCTCAAACTCGCGTTTGTCGCCACGGCCGCGTGGTGGCTCGTGTTCTCGCTACCGGCCGCCTTCGCCCGCTTCGGAAGCGGCGATGGATCGCGGCATGCCGCCAATCCGGGCCGCGAGCTTTTTGACTTTGCCAGCAGCCTCTTCGGCTCGACATCAGCTGCTGACAGACGATTCAGCGCCGTGCTCGTGGGCTCGATGCTCGCCCTCGGCGGCATTCAGACCGCGATCGCGCAATTTACGAGCCTGGCGCTACAGCGATTCGACCTCGACGGCCCGGCGCTCGTGCGGCTGGTGCTCCTCGTGCAGGCGGTCGCGCTCCCCGGAGCGCTCGGCGTCGGCTGGCTGGCGACGCGTTTTGGCAGACGGCCGGCGACCGCGATCTGCCTCGGCGGATGGATCCTCGTGCTCGTGCTCGCCTGGTTCGTGCAAACGCCCACCGATCTCCACTGGCTCGCGGTGCTGTTGGCGCTCGTGCTCGGCGGCGCGCAGAGCCTGCTGCGGGCGGCGGTGGCCGCGCTCACGCCATCCGGCCACGCCGGCGTGGCGTTCGGCCTCCTGCAGGTAGGCACGAAACTTGCCGGGTTCGCCGCCGGCCTCGTCTTTGGAGCGATCCTGCTCGCGACGGGCGTGCCGCAGGCCGGCTTGATCGCACTGATCGCACAACTCGTCGCGGCGTGGTGGATGCTCTGGCGGGCAGTATGACGCCGGAGAACGAACGGGGTATCCTGCATCCATCGAGACCGGCCGCGCCGCCTCGGCCACACCGCCCTTACAAGCCCCACCGCCCGCTCGTGACGCCCAATCCCAACGCATGGAACCTCGCAACACACACGCCCGCAAGGAATACGAGCAGGGCTCGCTCGACGAGACGACGGTCGACCGCGACCCGATCCGCCAGTTTGCGGCCTGGTATGACGCCGCCGTCGCGGCCGGCGTGCCGGAGCCCGAGGCGATGACGCTCTCCACCGCCACGCCCGACGGCCGCCCGTCGGCGCGGATCGTGCTGCTGCGCGGCTTCGATGCCCGCGGCTTCTGCTTCTTCACAAATTACGGAAGCCGAAAGGGCCGCGAACTCACGGCCAATCCCCATGCGGCGCTCACGTTCCACTGGGCCGACCTCGAGCGGCAGATCAGGATCGAGGGCCGCGTGGAGCAAACGACCGCCGCCGAGTCGGACGAATACTTCCGGTCGCGGCCGAGTTCGTCGCGGATCGGCGCCTGGAGTTCCCCGCAGAGCGAGGTCGTCGCCGACCGCGCGGCGCTCGAATCGATTTTCGCGCGATTCCGCGCGGAGCATCCCGACGACACCGCGATTCCACGCCCGCCGCACTGGGGCGGATTCCGGCTCGTGCCGGAGCGGATCGAGTTTTGGCAGGGCCGGCCGAGCCGGCTTCACGACCGGCTCGTCTTCCGCAGCGACGCCGCGGGCGCCTGGACGCTCGAGCGACTCGCCCCCTGACGACCCCGGCGATTTCCCCGTCGGCCTGCCTCGCGGTCAATTCGTTGGCGCGTCTTGCGCCGCAGGACTCGCACCATCGGCCGGCGTGGCCGGCTCAGCCGGCGCCGGCGGCTTCACGGGCTCCGCTGCCGCCCGTTCCGCTTCGAGCCGCTTTTCGAGTGCCGCGAACCGTTCGTCGAGCCGGGTCTTGAGGTTCGTCATTTCGGCATCGAGCTTCTGCAGTTCGCCGTCGATCCGCTTGCCGGTCGCCGCAAGGAGTTTTTCCACCTCCGCGGTCGACTGCTGCTCGATGCGCCGCATCTCCGCCTCGATCTTCGCGAGCGTCTCCTTCCGCGTGGCGTCGCCAGACTCGGAGAGTTTGCGCGTCTGGGCATCGATGGCTTCGGCGATTTTTTTCGACTGAGTGTCGGTGGCCGCCGCGAGCTTCTTCGCCTCGGCCGCGAGAGCCTGGTCTCGCTCCTGCTGTTCTTTCTCGAACCGCGCGTCGAGCGCAGCGGCCTTCGCGTCGACTTTCTTTTCCACGCGGGCGTCGAGCTCTTCGAACTCCGCATCGAAGAGGTTTTCGAGCTCCGCCGCCTCGGCCTTCGCCTGCTCCTCGAGTTTCGCCGCCTCCGCGTCGACCTTCTCCTGCAGCGATTTCTCCAACTCCTGCTTCGCCGCCTCGACGCGGACATTCACCTTTCGGGAGACATCCCGCGAGAGTTGCGAGTAGAGCTCGGCCTTACGGCGCTCCCAGATCTGGCGGAAGGGCCAGGCGGCCACGGCATCGGCCGTCGCCGTGAAACCGAGGATCACCACGAGGCTGAGCGTGATCGCCGATCGCATCGTTGGGCTCCCTTGTGTGCGCGATTCCATGACCCGATTCCCCAGACATCGGAGAATTCGGCCAAACGCCCAGCGCGGCGACAACGCAGCCAGCCCGCCTGGACCAGATTCCCCGGAGCCCCGGGTCGGAGGCGGGCCTTCCCCGCCACCGGCAATCTTCGGTCAGCCCGGTTTCTCGGCCCCTCTTCCGCCGGCTCTGCCGCTTATTGCCCAGTCGTCACGACCGTCAGCGGTGACGGGCAGTGTCACCCGCCCGCAAGGCTTCTCCTTGGCGGTGATTCCCGCCGGATCGATCGCTCGCCGATCCGGCGCTATCATGGCGCCACGCGGATGCGGGTGATCTACCGCGAGCCCTCTGGTGTTTCATCTCCCATGAAGCCTGCCTCGGGCAATCCGTCCCTGCGCGACTGCGATCCCGAGCCCGCAGCCCCCGGTTGGCATTCGCTTTCACTCGATGAGATCGCCAGCCGCCTCGGCAGCGACCTCGAGCGCGGGCTCGCAGCCGCCGACGCCGAGCAGCGCCGCCAGACGTTCGGCCCCAATGCGCTCCGTGAGCCGCCGCAGGAGGCCTGGTGGTGGAAGTTTCTTCGGCAGTTCCAGGAACTCGTGATCTGGATCCTGCTCGTGGCGGCGTTGATCGCCGGGGCGATGGGCGACTGGGCCGACACGGCGGCGATCCTGGCGATCGTGCTCGTCAATGCGATCATCGGTT
>JBIIQM010000047.1:0-21400 GCA_044342075.1 Pirellulales bacterium | reverse complement strand
TCGAGCGTGGCCATCACGTGCCGCCGCTCCATGTCGTCGAGTGTCTCGGGTACGAACGGGCCCGGCTTGTCGCCGGCCTTCCTGCCGGTCTCGCCCGGCGACGAGAGGTGGCTCAGCGCGAGTTCGTTCACGTCGACCGCCTCGTCGAGCGAAAGCACCACGGCCCGCTCGATGCAGTTTCGCAGTTCGCGGATGTTGCCCGGCCAGTGGTAGGACAGGAGTGCGTCGAGCGCCTGCGGTGTGAAGTCTCGGACCTTGCGGCCGGTCTCCATCGCGAAGCGATTGAGGAAGTGCCGGGCGAGTGGCTCGATGTCTTCGGGCCGCTTCCGCAGCGGCGGCACGAGGATTTCCACGACCTTCAGCCGGAAGTAGAGATCGCGGCGGAATTCGCCGGAGGAGACCGCTTCTTCGAGGTTGCGGTTGGTGGCCGCGACCACCCGCACGTCGACCTGCACCGGATTGCTGCCGCCGACCCGCTCGAAGGGATGCCCCTCCAAGACCCGCAGAAACTTCGCCTGGATCGCCGGACTCATCTCGCCGATCTCGTCGAGCATGAGCGTGCCTTTGTGGGCCGCCTCGAACTTGCCGGCCTTGCGTTCGGTAGCGCCGGTGAAGGCGCCCTTCTCGTGGCCGAAGAGCTCGCTCTCGAGGAGCGTCTCGGAGAGCGCCGCGCAATTCAGGCAGACGAAGGGCCCGCGATTCCGGTCGCTCGCCTCGTGGATCGCCCGGGCGACGAGCTCCTTGCCGGAGCCGCTCTCGCCACGGACCAGCACGGTCGCCTTCGTGCCCGCGACCCGGCTGATCTGGTCCTTGATCGCGACGAGCACGGCGCTCGCGCCGACCATCTGCGACTCCTCACCGAGCCGCCGCTTGAGTCGTTCATTTTCATCGGCGGTGCTGGCGAGCCGGGTCGAAAGCGCTTCGCGGGCCGAGAGGTTCTCCACGGCCACGCCAAGGGCATCGCAGGCGGCCATCACGAATTCGAGGTCGTCGGGCGTGGCCTCGCGTCCTTCCGCCTCCACCTCGAGGTGAATGACACCGACGGGCCGCCCGCCCGCCCGCACCGGCGCGGAGATGCAGGCGATCTTCTTCGCCGTCGTGGGGGGCGACGAACAGGAGAGCACAGCCTCGTTGGTGCCGAGGACGGTGGTGATCATGCCGGCCGGAAGCGCGGCGGCTGGCGAGGAGGCCGGGAAAATGGCCGCTGTGGCGAGCGATTCCGCTGCGATTCGCTCGGCCTTGTCGGCGAGCCGCGCCGGGCCGTTCCCGGGCAGGATCGCGATGCCTCGCGCCGCACCGGCGCCCTGCACCGCCGATTCGAGCGCGAGCAGGGCCATCGCCTGCACGTCGGCGGCGCGGCCAAGCGCGAACGAAAGCCGGCAGAGCTCGGCCACGGCCTGCCCCATCCGCGGCACGATCTCCCGTGTGTCGCGGATATTCTCGAGCAGGCGGCTCTGCGCACGGCGATGCGTGATCGAAGCCTGCCAGTGGCCGGCCTCGGCAGGGATTTCGTTCGTCGACGTGCCGCCCAATTCACCGCTGCCGGGGTCGCTCGGCGGATCCCCCTGGCGGAAGATGATTTCGGTGCGGCCGATCGAGATCGTGTCGCCGGAGGCCAGCAGGTGGTCGCCCTCGAGCGGCCGCCGGTCGAGCAGCGTGCCGTTGCGGCTTTCCAGGTCGCGGACCGCCCAGCCGGACGGGGCCGGGAAGATCTCGGCGTGGAAGCGGCTCGCCCGCTCGTCGTGGATCACGATCGTGTTCGTGGGAGCCCGGCCGAGCGTCAGCCGCTCGCCATCCACGAGGTGGACGACGCTGCGGCCAATCACGGGATCGTGGACGAGAATGTAGGCGTTGGACGGCACGACGGAGCGACCCTTTCCCTGCATCATGCCCTAGATGCGGCCGAAAAACCATGGTTTTCGGCCGCCAATCGGGTTTGCCGCGAAAAGGCCGGCCGATCTACCATGCACCGGTATTCCCAGCCCGGTTGCCTGCCGCGTTCCGCCCATCGTCGAGACCTTCCATGAATATTCCCCGATTCGGTGTTGATCGAACTCTCCGCGGCATCCTTGACCCCAAGCCGCTCGTGCTTGTGGCTGCCACGCTCGCGGCCAGCCTGACGGGGCACGGCCTTGCCCACGCACAGATGGGCATGGGTATGCGCGGCGGTGTCGGCGGCATCTCCGTCAATGCCCAGGG
Source organism: Pirellulales bacterium (assembly GCA_044342075.1). Lineage (GTDB taxonomy): Bacteria > Planctomycetota > Planctomycetia > Pirellulales > UBA1268 > RGVT01. The sequence continues at coordinate 19,201 of JBIIQM010000047.1, read as the reverse complement.
CATCGTGCAGAATCTCGCCCCGAACATTGCGGAAGACCTCGCCGCCGAGCGGCGCGAAGCCGTTAAAGGACTGCGGCTCGGCAAGCCGGGCGGCCTCCGGCGGATCTCGCTCGCGCGGCTCGTCGCCGCGGTCGATGAGTTTGCATCGACCGGCAAGGCGCTGCCGCCGGAGGTGCTCTTCCTGGGCGGCCTCGAGCGGATCACGCACGTCTTCGTCGATCCCGATGGGCACGACATCATCCTCGCCGGCCCCGCCGACACCGCGACGGTCGACGCTGCCGGCAACGTCGTCGGGGCCACGAGCGGCCGGCCGCTCCTCCAACTCGAGGACTTCGTGGTCGCCCTGCGGGCCATCGACGGCGCGCGGCAGGGAGGCATCCGCTGTTCGATCGATCCGTCGCCGGAAGGCGTCGCAAAACTCCAGCAATACCTTCGCAGCCTGAAAACTATCGGAGATCCAGACGTGACGCTCCGTTCGATGGAGGAATCGCTCGGGCCGCAGCGGGTGACCGTGGGCGGTGTGCCCGCGGCCAGCCGCTTTGCCCGGGTGCTCGTGGCGGCCGACTACCGGATGAAGCGGATCGGCATGGGGCTCGAGCCCTCGGGCGTTCCCGGGCTGCCGAGCTACCTCTCGATGGTGCCGCCGGGCTCGACGACCGGCTCGACCTTGCCCCGGTTCTGGCTCGAGGCCTCCTACGATCCGATCGCCCGAGACGCCGACGAGCTCGCCTGGCGGATCACCGGCCGACGGATCAAGTGCCTCACGGAGAACGACGTCCTCGCCAAGGATGGCGGGCAGCAGGTGATCGATCGCGGCAAGGCCCCCGCAGACAAGGTCGCCGAGAAGTGGTGCGCCGCGATGGCCACCCACTACGACGCGCTCGCGGCACGGCAGCCGGTGTTTGCCGAACTTGTCAATTGCATCGATCTCGCCGTGGTGGCCGCGCTGATCCACGGCCGGCAGCTCGACAAGCGGGCGGGGCTCGATCTCGGCCCGCTCATGAACGACACGAAACTGGCCGTTCCCACCTACGACGTGCCGTCTTCCACGTCGACCGTGGCCAGCGCCGTCAAGAAGGGCAGCCGCTGGGTGGTGAGCGCTTCCGGCGGCGTGCAGTTTCAGCCGTGGGAATTCGCCGGCCAGATTGTCGAATCAGCCGACGAGAGCGGCCGATCTGCCGCCCTCGCCTCGCGGCCGGCCGACAACTGGTGGTGGGACTGATCGCGGGCAGGCCCAGGCGATCTCCTCGAGTGGCTCCGCCGCCCGCGGAAAAAAGCGGTCGATCCAGCCGTGGTCGGCCAGCGCCTGACACCGACCTTCGCCCGCCACAGGCGGCGGCACGCTCTTGGCCAAGAGAAGCCCGCTGCCCTCCGACGCGGCCACGCACGCGGCGATCGAATCGCTCGTGACGTCCCAGCCCACCGGCAGCCCATCAAGCCGCCCCTCGCGGCCAAGCCACGCCGGCACGTCGAGAACGGCGGGCCTGCGGCTGGGCGGAAGCGACGGCTCCGCCACGAGCGGCAGGCCCAGAAGCCGCGCGGCCAGCCAGCCGGTCGCTCCCATCACGTCGATGGCGGCGCGATGCATCCGCTCCGGCGGCAGCGGCCGCGCGGCATCGCACGACCGCAGGCTCTCGACCACGGCACCGCCGCCGACCACAAGCAGGCAGCCGCGATCGCCCGCCGCCTCGCGCAGAAGCTCGCCCACGAGCCGGGGCCAATCGATCCTGCCAAGCAGGCTGCCCCCCACCTTGATCACGAGTGGAGCAGAGGCCGGTGTGGCGCGGGAACCCGTGCGGATCGTGCCATGCTGCCAGGAGCCGCTCATGCGATCAGCCCCCGTGCGATCAGGGCGATCGCGTGCGCCGGTGCGGCGCGGGCCACTCTCGGACCGAGCACATCGGGCAGTGACACGACCGGGAGATTCCAGCCCAGCCGATCGAGCGCGCGGCGCGCGAGGCATTCGCCGTGGCCGCTGAGCACCACGCTCGTCGGCCCTGAACCTGAGATCGCGATCACGCGGGCGGCCGCGCGGGCAACGAGCCGCGCCTGCGCCTCCGCGCACCACTCGGCAGCGGCCTGCGCGTCGGCGGCCGAAAAATCACTGGGATCGGCAAGCAGCATCCGCGCGAGCCTGGCGCGGGCGGCTTCCCGCGTGGCCGGAGCTCCGTCGGCCGTGTCGGTGCAATCGGGATCCTCGGGGAGGCTGCCGAGCAAAAGCCAGACATCGCGAGAGTCGGCAAACCGCTCCGCCGCGATCGGCCGCCGTGGGCGGCCAGGGAGGACCTCGGTTGGCCAGGGCAGCGACCGCACGATCGCTGCGACCGGCGTGCGCTCGACTCCTGTGTAGACGAGTTCGCCCGATGCCATCCGGCCGACGTCGTCGCAGGCCAGGGGGGCAGGGCGGCCGTCCTGCAGCATGACGATGTCGGTCGTGGTCGATCCCACGTCGATCACGAGGGATCGTCCGGTCGGCGCATGGGCCGCAGCCAGCCGAGCCATCGCGTGCCAGTTGGAAGCGGCGGCCAGGAGCGGGCGGGAGAGGGCCGCGGCGGGGGGCGCGATCGTGCCATCGACGAGGTAGATGCCGAGATCGGCGGGCGGGGTGACAGTGGCGGCGGCGAACGCGAGAGCGTCGATGATCCGTTCGACGCCGACCTGCCGCGACGGAAAACAGTCGGCGATTTCGCCCGTCATCGTCGCGACGATCCGCCGCGGCGACCGTTCAGCGGCGATGCGGGCAAGTGCCGCAGGAAGATCGGCCGAATGCCGCCACAGTGGGAAAGGCTCGGCGTGCGTCCAACCGAGGCCGTCGGCCGCCTTGATGTTCGCGCCGCCGACATCGAAGGCAAGCACCGCGGCACCCGCTTCAGGCTGATTCATCGCTCACCCGCACACCTTCCGCCAGTACGAGCATCGTCTGCACGAGGCTCGTGCCGGACCGTGCGGCGAGCGCCACGAACGACGTCGTCACCCGCGGATTGACCTCGAGCACACGGTCGGCACGACCATCGTCGCGAAGCCCGAGGATCATGTCGACTCCGACCCAGCCGACGGCGGGCGGGGACTGGTCGGCGGACGTCGCGGCCCGTCGCATCACAGCCTCCACCGCCCTATGGGCGAGAGAGCGCGCCCGCGCCGCGAGCGGCGGCTCGTCGAGCGGATCACTGCCGAGATACCGCGGCGCGTCCCCCGCGGTGAATCGCTGCCGCATCGGCGGCAGCACGATGAGTTCCTCCGGGCCGCACAGGCACGACACGCCGACGGGCGTGCCGGCGACAAAGGCTTCGAGCCGTGCAGCCACCGGCGACGGGGCCACGTTCGAATCGCGGATGATCTGTATGCCTTCACAGCCGACGCTCGCCCGATCCTTGCGGACGGCCGGCATGTGGAAGCCGATCGGCAGCGGTTCCGCCGGCGCGAGCGACCGCCCGGCAGGCACCGGCACGCCGGCCGCGGCAAGCGCATCGATCGTGGCCTGCTTGTCTGATGCGATGCCGATGAAGGCCACCGACGGCGCGAGCACGCGTGCGCCCGCGGCCCGCACAGCCGCCACGCGCGACGCCAAGATGCCGTCGGTCTCGGGCGCCACGATCACCGTCCAATCATGGTCTCGCGCGGCCGCGACGAGCGACTCGATCTCGCTCCCGGCCGGCACCTCGTGGCGATGCACGCCAACCGGTAGCGCGACCGGCTGCACGGAATCGACGAGCACGGTCACGTCGAGCGCCGGATCGCGCACGGCATCCGCGGCGAGCGCCTCGAGCATCATCCGCCCCTCGCGGGCGATGCTCTCGAAGCCATCGCTCAGTTCACGACCCGCGAGCCCGCCAGAGCAGCACCATTCGTAAATCAGGACTCGCATCGTTCGATGATTCCTGACGCTCCGGATGCTGAACGCCGAAATCGGCGGAAGCTCGACGAGCGTTGGAGCTTTCGCTCTCAGGGGGATGTCGCCGCGAGTTGGGTCGTTGCGAAAGATCCCCGCGAGGAGACTTCTGCCGTTTCGGCGGCAATCCGCTCCGCCTCGGCTCTCGAAGCAGGACCGCTAAAAAATCCCGAGCTGATCCCGGGCCGCCTCGGTCATCTTGTCGGGCGTCCACGGTGGATCCATCACGATCCGCACCTCGACGGCCGACACGTCGGCGTGGGCCCCGAGCACCCGCTTCGTGTCGCCGATCAACTGCGGGCCGGCGGGGCAGGCGGGGCTCGTCATCGTCATGTCGACCGAAATCTTCTGCTTGCCCGGGGCATCGTCGGCGGGCGCGAGCGTGACGCCGTAGATGAGGCCGAGGTCGACGATATTCACGAAGAGCTCGGGGTCCTTCACGTCCTTGAGCATCTCGCGGATCGAGTCTTCGCAGAGCGGGCCCGACTTCGTCGCGGCGGTCGACGCGGCCGGCGCCGTGGCTGAAGACGCAGAAGCCGCGGGAACGCTGGAAGCGACGACGGGCATGGACGTGGCGTGAGCGGTAGGTCCGTCGGCGGTGGCATCGGCCCGCAGCCGCACCCACACGCCATTTCCGTCGACCTTCACCTCGTGGGCCCGCGTGGCGCGGACGGCCGGCATCGTGAGCGCGGCGCCGGTGCGGATGTCGAACTTCGCACCGTGGCGCGGGCAGGCAATCTTGTGGTCGCGAAGCTCGCCGTCGGCCAGCGGGCCGCCGTCGTGCGTGCAGACGTCGTCGATGGCGTAGAACCACCCCTCCACATGGAAGAGCGCCACCATCTCCCCGTCGACCTCCACGAGCGTCTTGCCCGGGTCGGGAATCTCGGTCACGTCGGCAACGCGAATGAAGTCGGCCATGATGATCACGAAATCCGGCGGATGCGGCTGCCGATCGCGCGGGCGAGCGCATCGCGGACGGGCTCGATCGTGATTCGATCGAAAACCTGCTGGAAGAACCCGGCCACCACGAGCCGGGCCGCCTCGTCGGCCGTGAGCCCGCGGGCCTGGGCATAGAAGATCTGCTCGGCATCGACGCGGCCGCTGGTCGCGCCGTGCGTGCAGCGGACGTCGTCGGCCTCGATCTCGAGCCCGGGGATCGAGTCGGCCCGCGACTCGTTGGAGAGCATGAGGTTGTCGTTGCGCTGATAGCCGTCGGTCTTCTGGGCGGCCTTGTCGACCTTGATCATGCCGCGCCAGACGAGCCGCGAACGATCTTGGAGAGCGCCCTTGTAGAGCAGGTCGCTCTTGCAGGAGGGAGCCTCGTGGTGCTGAAGCGTGTTGTAGACGAGATGCTGACGGCCTTCCGTGAACATCACGCCATTCACCTGGGCATCGGCATGGCGGCCGGCCAGGGCGACGTCTTGGGCCACCTGGGAAAGCCGGCTGCCGAGCGCGCCGAGCGTCCACTGGAGGCGGCCATTCTCGTGCACGACCGCCTTCTGCCGGGCGAAGTGCCAGACGCCGGTGTTCCAGTTTTGGAGGTTCACCATGCGGAGAAAGCCCCCCTTGCCGACGACGATCTCGGTGCCGCCGCAATGGAAGCCGCCGACGGCATTGGTCGCATTGCCACCGCCGGCCGTTTCGGTGAGCAGCGTGGCCTCGGCGCCCTCGCCGAGCACGACGAGCACGTGCGAAGTGTCGACGCCCCCCTCGCCGATCGCCGCCATCACATGAAGCGGTTCAGCGATCTTCACGCCGGCCGGCACGTAGAGAATGGCGCTGGCCCGATGGAAGGCGGCGTGCAATGCCGCGAAATAGTCGCTCTTGGAATCGATGACGGAAAACCAATGGGGCTTGATCGTGTCGCCATGCTCGGCGAGCAGTTTTTCGGCTGCCCCGAACAAGACGCCACGCTTCGCAAGCGACGGATCGAGTTCGTCGCGAATGACGTGCCCGTCAAGCGACACGATCCGGCCCACGAGCGAAGTCCCGGCCGTCAGCAGGCCTTCGGCCGCCGCACTGCCTGCCGCCGGCCTCGGCCGCAGCCCCCAGGCCTTCGGCTTGAAGAGCCGCAGATCGGTCCGCATCCAGTTTTCGCTGCGACGATCGGGCAGGGCGAGCGATTCAAACGCCTCGAGGGCGGCCCGCCGCTTGTCGGCCACCCAGGCGGGCTGGGGGTGGTCGACGACGATCTGCTCGAGGGCCTCGCGGTCGAAACCGCCGGTCTTCATCTCAGGGGCGATGGCTGTGGTCATGATGAGAGTGCCGGGGCGGATCAGCCCACCGATCCTTCCATCTGCAGCTGGATCAGCTTGTTCATCTCGACGGCGTATTCCATCGGCAGTTCCTTGACGAGCGGCTCGATGAACCCGCCGACGATCATCGTGCTCGCCTCGGCCTCGGAGAGCCCGCGGCTCATGAGGTAGAAGAGCTGCTCCTCGCCGATCTTCGAGACGCTCGCCTCGTGGCCGACGGAGACATCCTGCTCCTCGATCTCGATGTAGGGGTAGGTGTCGCTGCGGCTCTTGTCATCGAGGATCAAGGCGTCGCAGACGACGCTCGACTTGCTCTTCTTCGCGCCCGGCTCCACCTTCACGAGGCCGCGGTAGCTTGCCCGGCCGCCGTTCTTCGAGATGCTCTTGGAGACGATCCGGCCGCTGGTGTTCGGGGCGGCGTGAACGATCTTCGCACCGGCATCCTGGTGCTGGCCGGCCGAGGCGAACGCGATCGAAAGGATCTCGCCGCGGGCACCCGGCTCCATCAGGTAGACCGCCGGATACTTCATTGTGAGCTGGCTGCCGAGATTGCCGTCGATCCACTCCATCAGCGCGCCCTCGTAGGCCATGGCCCGCTTCGTGACGAGGTTGTAGATGTTGTTGGCCCAGTTTTGGATCGTCGTGTAGCGGCAGCGGCCGTGCTTCTTCACCACGATCTCGACGACGGCCGAGTGGAGACTTTCGGTGGAATACATCGGGGCCGTGCAGCCCTCGACATAGTGCACCTGCGCGCCTTCGTCGATGATGATGAGCGTGCGTTCGAACTGGCCCATGCTCTCCGCGTTGATGCGGAAGTAGGCCTGCAGGGGAAACTCGATCTTCACCCCCTTGGGCACGTAGATGAACGAGCCTCCCGACCAGACAGCCGAGTTGAGGGCCGCGAACTTGTTGTCGGTCGGCGGAATGACCGTGCCGAAATACTCCCGCAGGAGATCGGAATGCTCGCGGACGGCGGTGTCGGTGTCGGTGAAGATCACGCCCTTCTTGGCGAGGTCTTCCTGGAGCGAGCCATAGACGACCTCGCTCTCGAACTGCGCCTTCACGCCGGCCAGAAACTTCCGCTCCGCCTCGGGGATGCCGAGCCGGTCGAATGTCTGCTTGATCGAGTCGGGCACCTCGTCCCACGTCTTGCCCTGCTTGTCGGTGGGCTTGAGGTAGTAGTAGATGTCTTGGAAGTCGATGCCGAGACGGCCGCCCCACGACGGCATCGGCTTCGACTCGAAGATCTCGAGCGACTTGAGCCGGAACTCCCGCATCCACTCGGGCTCTTTCTTCATCTCCGAGATCTGCGTGACGATCTCGGCGTCGATCCCCTTGCGGGCCTTGAAGACGGCGGGGGCATCGGTGCGGAAGTCGTACTTATTGATCTCGCCGATGACAGTCGAGGATTCGTCGATTCCCGTGGCCATGGTGCTGTCTCCTGGATTGGGTGTTCGTGCGCTCGTCAGACCGTCGCGGCCTCGGGATAGGCGGCGCGAATCCGCTCGTAGCCCTTCTTGTGGAGTTCGGCGGCCAGTTCGGGGCCGCCCGATTCCACGATCCGTCCGCCGAGCATGACGTGGGTCTTGAGCGGGATGTTGTGCTCGAGGAGCTGCTCGTGGTGGGTGATGATGAGGATGCCCATCTCGGCGCCGCCCGGATCGCCTCCGCTGCCGATCTTGGCGATCGACTGGCTGGCCAGGCGGACGGCGTCGGCGTCGAGGCCGCTATCGGTCTCGTCGAGAATCGCGAACTTCGGCCGCAGCATGGCGAGCTGGAGGATCTCGGCCCGCTTCATCTCGCCACCCGAAAAGCCATCGTTGACGTAGCGGCGGGCGAATTCGGGATCCATCGAGAGCTCGGACATCTTCTTCTTGAGCTCGTCGCGGAATTCCCGCATCGGCATCAGTTCCTCCCCTTCCTTGCGGTCGGGATTGCGGACATTCGTCACTGAATGCCGGAGGAAATCGGCGACGCGGACGCCGGGGATCGACATCGGCCGCTGGAAGGCGAGGAAGATGCCGGCGCGGGCACGCTCGTCGGGCTCCATGGCGAGGATGTCGTGCCGCTTGCCGCTGGCCTCGACGAGCTCGATCGAGCCCGCCGTGATCTCGTAAGAAGGATGCCCCATGATCGCGTAGCCGAGCGTGCTCTTGCCCGAGCCATTGGGGCCCATGAGGGCGTGCACCTCGCCGCGGCCGATCGTGAGATCGACCCCCTTGAGGATCTCCTGCCCCTCGACGGCGACGTGGAGCCCCTTGATGATCAGTTTTTCGCCGGCCGATGCGGGTGCGGACATGGGTTGCTTCCTTAGGCCTGAACCTTCTGGTGATCGAACACGAGCCCGCCGTCGCCCACGGGCGAGACGACGTAGCCGGAATGGTGCGGCACGGGCAGCTCGTCGTCCATCTTGCCGACGCCGTCCTTCCGCTTCGCGATCCGCTGGCCCTGAATCTTGTCTTGGATTCGCATCAGGCCCTCGAGCAGGCTTTCCGGACGCGGCGGGCAGCCGGGCACGTAGACATCGACGGGCACGACGAGGTCGACGCCCTTCACGACGTGATAGCCCCACTTGAAGTAAGGCCCACCACCCGTCGTGCAGGCGCCCATGGCGATCACGTATTTCGGATCGGGCATCAGGTTGTAGAGCCGGCGGACGCGGCTGGCCATCTTGTAGGTGACCGTGCCGGCCACGATCATCAGGTCAGCTTGACGCGGAGTGGCGCGGAAGGCGCCGGCGCCGAAGCGGTCCATGTCGTAGCGGCTCGCGCCGGCGGCCATCATCTCGATCGCGCAGCACGCCAGGCCGAACGTCATCGGCCAGATACTCGACTGGCGGGCCCAGTTGATCGCCTGCTCGACGGTCGTGAGAACCATGTTTTCCTCGAAGCGGCCTTCGATCCAAGGCTTCGAGGGGGCGAGGGGTTGGGTCATCGGCTGGCTCCGTTTCTTTCTCGCTGCGGGAGACTTTGGGAGGGAGGGGCGGCCGAGAAATCCGCCCTCGCCTCCGGATGCTCTTGTTGGGTCAACTGGGGCATCAACCGCACGGCATTCGATGCTTCAACAGGGCCGTTTGCAAGCCCCTGGCCGGTGGCCGTGAATTTGCAGCAGGCCGCCCCATCGAGCCGGCATTCGGAGAGCTGGACGGACGAGCCGACCAGTTGCTGCAGCATGATCCGCTCCGCCGCACAGATGCCGCGATCCTGCTCGGCGAGCTCGGGGTAGGGGCAGGCATAGGCGGTGAGGACCGGCAGGCCGCCCTGCTCGTCGCCGGTCTGCACGTCGCAGGACAGTCGCCTTTCGCGGAGCAGGCCGGCCACGCTTTCAAGCCGCTCGGCCGCCGATTCACCGGCCACGCGGTCGCGATACATCCCCGCCATCGCGGAACCGACGCGGGCGATGAGCCCCTGGCGGATCGAGGGATCGCGAACCTGGCGGATTTCCCGCCACAGCACGAGCGAAAGGTCCCGGAAATTGTCGCCGCCCGTGCGCCGCCCCTTTTCGGTGAGGCTGTACACGTGGGCGGGGCGACCACGGCCCGAACGACGCGATGGCACGGCCGCGGCCTGCGGGGAGCCCGCCGCCACGGTTTCGCGGCAGATGATCCCCTGGCGCATGAGGCGATCGAGCCGCTGGCGGATCGCGGTGGCCGTCACGCCGAGCGCCTCGGCCATCTGGCCGATGCCAAGCGCGGCCTCCACTCTCAAGAGTTCGATGAGGGCTGCGTCGGAAGAGCGACCGTCGGTTTGCGAGGCTGAATGGCTCATGACACCCAATTTATATGGGGTGTCGGAATAATAACAAGTATTCTTGTGAAAAATGTCAGGCGGTCTAGTTTTCAGCCTCTTTGACGGACCAGACGGACACTCGCCGGCTCGCGGGCGGCAGAAGTCTCCTCGCGGTGTCCCTCGCGGACTCGGGACAAATGCTCGTCGAGCTTCCGCCGACCCGCTCGCCTCCCCCAGTAGGGTAGGCTTCAGCCTGCCAATGAATCTGCTTCGTCCTGAAGCGGATCACGTGGGCTGCGGCCGGGGAAACTCGTCCGCATGATCTCAAGGAATTCCTCCCGCGAGAGCACCCGCGACACGCGGCCGCGGAATTCGCGGGCTCCCGGCAGGCCCTGGGCATACGTGCAGGCGAACTTTCGCATCAGGAGCGTGCCGCGCTCCGTGCCGAAGCGTTGGCAGACAAGATCGTAATGATGGAGCACGAGCTCGTATTGCTCGTCGAGCGATGGATCGGGAGGCATGGGCTCGCCCCGCAGCAGGGCCGCTGCCTGCGCGAAGATCCACGGCCGCGAGAGTGCCTCTCGCGCGATCATCACCCCATCGACGCCCGATTCGCGGAGCCGCTTGACCGCCGTCTCGGCCGAGTCGATGTCGCCATTGCCCACGACCGGCAGCCGTGACACGCTCTTCTTCACCGCGGCGATCGCATCCCAGTCAGCGCTGCCCGAAAAGAATTGCGCGGCCACGCGGCCGTGCACGGTGAGACACGACGCCCCGGCCTCTTCGATTCGCTGGGCGACCTCGACGGCCGTCTTGCACGTCTCGGCGCAGCCCAGCCGGATCTTCGCGGAGACGGGCACGCCGTCGCAGGCGTCCACCACGCGCCGCACGATCTCGCCGACGCGTTCGGGATCGCGGAGCAGCCACGAACCGCTGTGGGCCTTCACCGTGACCTGCCGGACCGGACAGCCAAAATTGAGATCGACCACGCTCACCCGAAAATCCTTCGCCAGGCGGCGGCCCACCTGCGCGAGATTGTCGGGGTCGTTGTCCCACATCTGCACGGCGAGCGGCCGCGGCTCCTCGCGGACTCCCCAAAGCCGGTCAGGATGTTCGCCGCGATTCGTCTCGAGCCAGGTGGCGCTGCGGGCGGCGATCATCTCGGTGGCAAGCAGGCCCGCACCGCCGAACTCGCGAACCACCTGCCGGTAGGCATAGTTCGTGTAGCCGGCCATCGGCGCCTGGAGCACCGGCGGATCAACGACCACCGGTCCGATCTTGAGCGGCGCGACCGCGGGGAGCTCTTTGTTGGTGGCGGTGGCGATCATGGCGCGGCGACGGGGGCCACCGGGGCGGGGACGACGGGAACAAACCCAGCGGGAGGAGAGCCGGACGGTGGCGCCACCAGTCCTGCCGGCGCAACCAACCCAGCCGGCTGGATCGCAGCCGGGCTTTGCCGCCAGGGCGTCGGTGCGCCGATGAGCATCACGGCGAATTGATCGTCCGGCAGCGAGAGATCGGCCACGGCCATCACGTATTCGGCGATGTCGCAGTTATAGGTCTTGCACGCCCGCGCGAACTCCCGCTCCCGCGCGACGAGCGTTTCGTGCGCGGCGACGACGGCCTCGATCGGCCGCTCCCCCTTGGCGTGGTCGGCCTCGACCATCCGAAAGGCCTCGTCGGCGGCGGCGGCCGCAACGGCGGATTGCGTGAGCGCCTCATGGCGCGAGGGAAGCATGCGGTTGACCGCGCGGGTGCGGCCTGTGGCGGGCCGCGCGGCGAAGATCGTGTCGAAGTGGGTCTGGTAGGGCGTGGTGAGCGGCCGATCGACGGGCCAGGGCAGCGGCTCGCCGATCGGCAGCCGCACGAGATCGAAGAGTTCCTGCTGCGCCGCGGCGAGCTCCGCGCGGTCCGTTGCCAACTCGGCGCGGGCGGCGGCCGTGGCTGCATCGAGCACGGCGCGATCGTGCGGCGCCGCACCGGGCGCGACCATTTCCAGCCGCTCGACCGCCGCGGCCGCGAACTGCGCCTGCGCGAAGGCGGCCGACACCTTCCAATAAGCCTGCGTGATCCACAGCCGCCGTGAGCGGTCGCCGGATCGCTCGAGCGCTTCGATGAGCGGCATTGGCCGGCTCGCCAGGGCTTCGGGCGACGAAGGCGCCGGCGGCGCGACTGCCCGCTCGAGTAGCTTCGCGGCCGGGCCCGCCGGCAGGGGAGCCGCAGCCTCGACCGGCTGTTGGGGCAGCGTGGCGGGCTGGGCGGGCGGCGACTGTGCCGGCGGCGCGACGACGACCGAGACCGTACCGTCGGCTGCGACCTCCTTCGGCGGGGCAGTGGCGTCTGGCGCGGTGACGGCGGGTGGCGGATCGAGCAGCGGCTCATCGGCGCGGGCGATGGCGCCAGCGACGCAGAGCAAGACCGCGCTGAGGAATGGCATACGCATGATCACACCAGCCGTCTCGAGGAACCCCACGAATATACCGGGAGGGAAGCCGGGTTTCGTAGGCCGTTTCCGGGCCTGGAATCGAGTAGCCCAACCCGGCTTCGGGCGACCCGTACCCCGTCGCCGGACGCTCGCTACGGACATCCTGTCCTTCGCTCACTCGGATGCTGACGGCGCCAGCCAGAGCGCCTCCGCTTGGCCATCCTGCCTGCGCTTGTCAGCATACGCCGGCTCCCGGGGCACGGGTCGCCCGAAGCCTCCACTGCGCAGCTGAAGTAGGACAGGCTTCAGCCTGTCAGTAGACCGCTTCCTCCGGAAGCGGATCGGGGGATCCGCTTCGGGACGAAGCGGTCTACGAGGCAGGACGCCGATGTTTTGCGTGTTGCAAGACAGGCACGGAGGCCTGTCGTACGAAGGGCGGAGCCCGCCAAGCGAAAATCGGCAGGATGCCGATGTTTCGCGTGTATCTAGCTCGCGGCGTCGAGGTATGGATCCTGGCTCATCTGGATGTGGGCCTCGGCACGCTGACGCTCAACGTATTCGAGCACGCGTCGCTGTCGCACGTGCCGCGCCTCCACGCGTTGCTGGGCCCGCTTGAACGTGGCGACAAGCCGTTCGGGGTTGCCGCCGAGCCGCGCCCGCATGCTGGCCGCGATCCGCTTCGCCCGCTTCGGGCCGAAGCCGGCGACGAGGATTTCGTCGTCGAGCGAGACGTACTGCCGCCACGTGCCTGGGTCACCCTGGCGGCCGCAGCGACCGATGAGCTGCCGGTCGATCCGCGCCGAGTCGTGAAGCTCCGTGCAGATCACGTGCAGGCCGCCCATCTCGTAGACGCCCTCACCGAGTTTGATGTCGGTGCCGCGGCCGGCCATGTTCGTCGAGACGGTGATCTGGCCGCGTTGGCCAGCGAGCGCCACGATCTCGGCCTCCCGCTCGATCTGCCGCGCGTTGAGCACTGTGTGCACGAGGCCGGCCTCCGCGAGCAGCCGCGAAAGCTCCTCCGACTTGTCGATCGACCGGGTGCCGATGAGCACGGGGCGGCCGAGGGCGTGCATCTCCTGCACCTCCGCGACGATGCGGGTGAACTTCTCCGCCTGATCGGCGCAGACGACGGCCGGGAGCCGCTGGCGGATCGCGGGACGGTTGGTGGGTACGGTGGCGACGGCCACGTTGTAGGTGCGGCTGATCTCGGGGGCGCTGGTGGCGATCGTGCCCGTCATGCCCGCCAGATGCGGCCACCGCGCGAAGAGATCCTGGATCGTGATCCGCGCCGCATGGCCCGAGGGCACGGTGATCTCCACGTCCTCCTTCGCCTCAACCGCCTGGTGGAGCCCGTCCCGCCAGGTACGGCCTTCCGCGGCCCGCCCAGTGAATTCGTCGATGATCACGATCTTGCCGTCGCGGACCACGTATTGCCGATCGCGGACGAACGCCTGCCGGGCCCGCAGCGCCCGCTCGACCGCCTCGTAGATCACAAGCAGGCTCACCGAGTCGAGCAGGTCGGGCCGCTCGAGGGCCCGCACGCGGCTGCGGCCGCGGCCGAGCAGTTCGCAGGTCTGCTTTTGCACGTCGTATTCGAAGTCTTCGTCGCGCTCGAGCGACTCCGCGGCCCGGGCCGCGAATTGAAAGATCGCCTGCTGCACCGCCTGTGCCTCGCCCGGCGGCGAGGCGATGATCAGCGGCGTGCGGGCCTCGTCGATGAGCACGTTGTCAGCCTCGTCGACGAGGGCAAACCAATAGGGCCGCTGCAGCAGCTTCGCGGTGGCCGATTCGGCCTTGCCCGTGAGCATGGCGCCGAGGTCGCCGCGGCCCTCGGTGATCTCGCGATTCATTAGCCGGTCTTTGAGGAAGTCGAAGCCAAACTCCTTCGCCGTGCCGTAGGTGACGTCGCAGGCATAGGCCTTCCGCCGTTCGTCGAAATCCATTTGCGATTGGACGATGCCGACGGAAAGACCGAGCGCCTTGTAGATGGGCTCCATCCACTCGGCGTCGCGCTTGGCGAGATAGTCGTTGACGGTGGCGAGGTGCGATCCCTTGCCGGCGAGGGAATAGAGCACGAGCGGCAGCGTGGCGACGAGCGTCTTCCCCTCGCCCGTCTGCATCTCGACGATCGAGCCGTGCACGAGCGCCACGCCCGCGAGCAATTGCACGTCGTAGTGCCGCATGCCGAGCGAGCGCCGGCCGGCTTCGCGGGTGGCGGCGAACGTCTCGACGAGCAGGGAGTCGGCCGGCTCTCCGGCCTTCGCGCGGTAGGAGAGCGACCGCGCGAGCCGGCGCAGGGCGGCGTCGCTCTTGCCCTCCATCTCATCGGCGAGGGCGTCGATGCGCTCGACCGTGCGCCACGTCGCCGCCGTGATGGCGGGACGCGAACCGGGAGCAAAACCCTTCAGCCAGCCGAACATAAGACACCCTCGAACGTGGTATGAGTCAACTTACCACGTGGTGGCGGGGCAGGGCATGACAGGCTGAAGCCTGTCCTACTTTCGGCAGGCTGGAAGCCTGCCCCACCGGATCGCGCTAGGCCGGAGGCTCGGGTTAGGACCAGCGAGCCGAGCTCGCCAAGAAAAAATCGCCTGGATGGCGATGTTTTTCGTGTAGCTAGTACCTCGCCGGTAACGCCGGCGTGGCCCGGGCGGGCGGCATGCTGTTTGGGCTCTGGAACGGCCACCAATTGCCGTTCACTGTCTGCTGCTGCGGCATGGCCTGCTGCATCTGCGTGTTCATCTGGTTCGTGTATTGCTGCATCTGTCCGGAGAGCTGCTGCTGTTGCTGCTGCAGCGTCTGGTTCATCTGGTTGTTGTATTGCTGGGCCGTGTTCTGCAGCTGGTTCGTCATCTGCTGCTGTTGGTTGGCGAGGGCCTGCTGGGTGGAATTCATCCACTGCTGCGGCTGGGCCTGCATCTGGTTGGCGTATTGCTGGGCCTGATTCGTCACGCTCTGCTGGTATTGGTTGGCCTGCGTCGCCAACTGGTTGCCATATTGCTGCACCGAGGGCGCCGACGTGGGGGGAGCCGACTGCGACCAGGTCCAGGAATTATTCGGGGCCGTGAGGCTGGGGGCGGGTGGGGCCGCACCCTGCCAGCCGGTCGGGGGCGCGGTCATCATCGGGGCACTGGCCGGGTAGGCCGCTCCCTGGGGCATGCTGACATTCGCACCGTACGGCGCGGGCTGGCCCATCATGCCGGTGGCGGGGGGCGGCACCATCGTTCCGTATGCCGGGGCGGCCGTTTGCGGCGGCGTCTGGCAGCCGGCAAGACTGAGGAGCGCAAGCGCCGCCAGCGCCACCGTGGTCAGAAAGAGGTAGGGTTTGTGTTCCGGCGGCACGGCATGTCTCCCCGCGGCGGGCGGTGTGGAAAACTGCGAATGGGGCGGGAGAATAGCGACTCCCCCGAATGGGTCCAGACCACTTCCACGCCCCGTTTCGTCCGCAAACCGCCCGAGTTTCCCGAGTTGCCCCAGCGCCCGGCCGCCCGCCGGCCCACTGCCCATGGAAATCCCCGCTGAACTGCCGGCTTTCTCGTCACGGGCGGACTTGGTTGCCGGGCTCGAGCGGGAAGCCCTGCGGCTCGGATTTTCCCGGCTGGGTGTGGCGTCGGCGGATTCCGCGCGGCGCGATCCGCGGCTCCATGCGCATTTCTGCCGCTGGCTGGAGGAGGGGCATGCCGGCGCGATGGAGGACTGGCTCAGGCAGCACGAACCGCTGCGGCGCGACCCGCAAACGATGCTCGACGGCGTGCGCAGTGTGATCATGCTCGCCACCGACCATGCCGTGCGGCCACCCGAGCCCTGTGCCGCAGCCGATGAGCGGCCGGGGCAGGGGAGGGTGGCCCGCTACGCGTGGGGCAACGACTACCACGATCTTTTGCGACAGCGGGTCAATGCGCTGGCCGCCTGGTTCGAACGGGCGCAGCCCGGCAGCCGCACCCGCGGCTTCGTCGATTCCGCGCCGTTTCCGGAGCGCGAGTTCGCCTGGCTCGCGGGGCTTGGCTGGTTTGGCAAGAACACGATGCTCATCGATCCGGCCGCGGGCAGCTACTTTCTGCTCACGGTCTTGCTCACCGACGTCGAACTGCCCGCCGCCGTGCCGATCGCGGTGGACCACTGTGGCACCTGCACCGCCTGCCTCGATGCCTGTCCCACCGACGCCTTCGTCGAGCCGCGGGTGCTCGACGCGGGCCGCTGCCTGAGCGCGATCACGATCGAGGACCACGGTCCGGTGGCCCACGAACTCCGCGCGGCCTTTGGAGACTGGATCTTCGGCTGCGACATCTGTCAGGAGGTCTGCCCCTGGAACAGGCACGCGCCGGGGTCGGCCGAGCCTTTTTTTCAGCCGCGGGACGGTCAGGCCACGCTGCCGCTGGCCGAACTGCTCGCCCTCGACGACGAAGCCTTCCGTCGCCGGTTTCGCGGCACGCCGCTCGTGCGGGCGAAGCGATCGGGGCTGCTGCGCTCAGCCGCGATCGCGCTCGGCAACCGGCCCGACCCGGCGAGCGCCGAGGCCCTGATCGCGGCGCTCGCCGATCCCGACGAGATCGTGCGTGGCGCCGCCGCCTGGGCGCTCGGCCGCTGGCGGCACGCAGAGCCCGCGCTCGCCGCGACCGCGCACGAGGCACTCAACGCGCGATTGCCACTGGAGACAAACGGCGACGTCCGCGCCGAAATCGAGGCCGGGCTGCTGTAGGGTAGGCTTCAGCCTGCCCCAAGCACGCTTCAGCCTGTCTCGCTTCGTGACAGGCTGAAGCCCGTCCTACAGGCACTCGGCGGTTTCATCCACCTCGGCGGCCGCGTCGCGGCCGGGGGCGTTGTCGCGATAGAAGCGGTCGAGGACGGCCTGCCAGTCGGCGTTGACCTTCACGGCGATGAAGGAATCGCGGACGGCGAGCGGCTCGGGATGCAGCCGGGCATACTTGATCGCGAACTTCCGCATCGTGCGGCCGGCGACCTGCTCGCCATGCAGCTCCTGCGAGAGCCGGAAGTGCTCGCGGAGCACGTCGCGCTGCTCGTGCACTGTCGGCGGCGGCAGCGCGGGGCCGCCGGCGAGCAGCGCCAGCGTCTGCCGGAAGATCCACGGATTGCCGATCGCGCCGCGGGCCACGCTCACGCCATCCACCCCGGTCTCGCGCATCATCGCCACGCAGGCCTCGGGCGAGAAGAGATCCCCGGAGCCGATCACGGTCCGCTCGCCCGCATGCCGCTTCACGGCCGCGAGGAATTCCCAGCTGCTCGGGCCGACGTATTTTTGCTGCACGCTCCGACCGTGGACCGTGATCGCCGCCGCGCCGCGGTCGAAGGCGCCGTCGAAGATCGTCCAGAATTTGTCGGCGCTCTCCGGGGAATCGTCGATGCCCCGGCGCATCTTGAGCGTGACAGGCACGTGGGCCGGCACCGCGTCGCGGACCCGCCCGACGATCTCGAGAGCCGTTTCGGGCACGCCGAGCAGGTAGCCGCCCCGGCAGCGGCCGAGCACCTTCTTCACGGGGCAGCCGAAATTGATGTCGATCACATCGAAGCCCGCCTCGACGAGCCGCCGGGCCGCCGGCGCGAAATCGTCGGGGTTGGCCCCCATGAGCTGGCCGCCGACGGGATGCTCGTCGTCGCTCACCGCGATCCGGGCGAGGTTTTTCTTGTTCTTGCCGATCACCGCGATGAACGTATCGAGCAGCACCTCGCAGAGCGTGTAGGCCGCGCCGTATTGCCGCGCGAGCACCCGCATCGGCAGATCGCTGTAGCCGGAGAGCGCCGCCTGCACGACCGGCGATGCGAGCCGCACTCCGCCGATCGAAAAAGGTGTCAGGACTCTTTTCCCCGCGGCGTTTCCGTCGGCGTCTCCGCAAGTCCCACCTGGGAAAAGAGTCCTGACACCTTTTTCGTTCATGTCAGCACCGGGCACATGTCGAACCACGTGCGTCCCTGGGCCGCCATCCATTCGAAGCTCGACATCGGGCCCCAGTCGCCCAGCTCGTAGACGTCGATCGGCGGCATGCCACCGGAGCCCCAGCCGCGCACGAAGGGATCGATGATCTCCCAGGACTTCTCCACCTCGTCGGACCGCGCGAAGAGGCTGGCATCGCCCGTCAGCACGTCGAGCAGGAGCGGCTCGTAGGCCTCTGGGAGCCGGCCGGCAAACTCGCGGGAATAGCTGAATTCGAGGTCGGTGAGCCGCAGCTGCATGCCCTCGCCGGGCACCTTCGTATGGAAGTGGAGCTGGATGCCCTCCGCCGGCTGGATCTGGACGACGAGCCGGTTCGCCTCGCGATGAAACGACCGCCTCCCCTCTGCGAAGAGCTCGAGCGGCGGCTGCCGGAAGGCGATCACGATCTGGGTCGTGCGGCAGCTCATCGCCTTGCCGCTCCGCAGGTAGAAGGGCACCCCCTGCCACCGCCAATTGTCGATCTCGAGGCGGATCGCGCCGAACGTGGCCGTCTGGCTGCCGGCCGCCACTCCCGGCTCGGCGAGGTAGCCCCGATACTGGCCGCGGACGCCCGCCGCCGCCACTTCGCCCGCCTCGAGCGGACGAATCGCCTCGAGCACCTTCACCTTCTCGTTGCGGACGGCCGTGGCCTCGAACCGCACCGGTGCCTCCATCGCCGTCACCATCAAAAGCTGCAGGAGGTGATTTTGAAACATGTCGCGGAGCACGCCGGCCGTGTCGTAATAGGCTCCCCGACGGCCGACCTTCACCTCCTCCGCCACCGTGATCTGCACGTGGTCGATGTAGCGGCGGTTCCAGACCGGCTCGAAGATCGTGTTGGCGAACCGCAACGCCAGCATGTTTTGCACCGACTCCTTGCCCAGGTAGTGGTCGATGCGGAAGACCTGGCTCTCGTGAAACACCGAGTGCAAATGGGCGTTGAGCGATCGCGCCGACTCGAGATCGGTGCCGAAC
>JBIIQM010000008.1:0-57750 GCA_044342075.1 Pirellulales bacterium | reverse complement strand
CGGTCCGCAGGGCCTCCGGGATCTGCTCGAGCATGGCGATCGCCTCCTCGAGCCTCCCGGTCTCGATGTAGCAATTGGCGAGGTTCGAGAAGCAATCGATGCGGTTCGGATACCGGTGGACGGCGAGCTCGAAGCACTCGATCGCGTCGTCAAACCGGCCGGCGCTCGCATAGAGCACGCCGAGGTCGTTGATCACATACATCCGGTTGGGATTGTCGCGGCGGGCCCGCTCCAGGCAGGCGGTCGCCTCGGGTAGGTTGCCAAGCTTGATCTGCCCCACGGCCTCGAGATAGGCGATCGGCGTCACGAAGGCGTCGAGCGTCTTCCAGGGCGTGGTCGCGAGCCTCGCCTCATCCACCACGCCTTGCCACTGCTTGTCGCGGATCGCCCGCCGCGAGAGCACCATGTGCCGCTCCTGCGAGAGCGCGGCAAGCGCGTAGACGATGCCGAAACCCAGCGCCACGAGCGCCGGCGGCAGGGCATACCGCCAGGGCAGGGCCCATGCGGCTGGGCGGGCCGCCACCGGGGCTACGACGCCCTGCTTCGTCACGAGGATCGCCGCCAGATAGACCGCCAGCCACACCTGGTGATTGATTCGCTCGAGCGGGAAGTCGAAGCAGGAGGCGAGCGTGTAGGCCACGAGCCCCATGAGGAGGAAGACGGCCAGCCAGGCGTCTTGCCGCGTACAGGCGCCGCGCAGGATTGTGCGGAGCGACGCGAAGGCGAAATAAAAGATGCCGACGAACGCGGCGAACCCGAGAATGCCCTTCTCCGAGAAGACCCAGAGAAAATCGTTGTGCGGCTGGATCCAGTTGGTGGCGACGTTTGAAAAATCGAGGTCGTCGCCGCCGAAGTATTCGTGCAGCCGCACGGTGAAGTTGCCCGCGCCGACGCCCGTCAGCCAGTGGTCGGCGATCATCTGCCGCGTGATGCCCCAGATCATCAGCCGGCCGCCCTCGCGGGGCCGCCCTGGATCGACCGTGGCATTCGTCTCGAAGATGCTGCGGATCCGGCCGGCGAGCGGATTGTCATCGCCCGCCGTGGCGACGAACCCTACCGCCCCAACGGCACCAGCCACAAACAAGCCCGCGATCACACCTCGCGCCCGCCGCGAAAGCCCGAGCTTGTCGCCCACTGCAAGCGCGGCAAGCACTGCGGCCGTTGCGCCGCCGGCGAGGCCCACATAGGCCGACCGCGATTGCAGCAGCAAGAGCATGCCGCCGGCCACGAGCGATGCCGCCACCGCCGCCCACCGCCACACGCCACGAAGCGCCACGACGCCAAACAGGCAAAAGGGCAGGGCGAGGTTTAAAAAATGGGCGAAGAGGTTCACGTTGGTCATGAGCCCCATCACGGTCTCCATCGTGTGGCGGCTGTGGAGGCCGAGGCCGTGCTGCGAGAGCAGCTCCCACCAGCCGATCCCGCCGTTGGCGAGCGCGGCCACGATCGCCATCTTCGCGAGGGGCTCCTGCCAGCGCGGCACGAGCGGCTGGAGCAGGCACGAGATGCAAAGCACCAGGAACGTGGCGAACGTCTTGAAGACGTCGGTAAACCCGGCCGACATATTGAGCGCGAAGAGGAGCGAGATCGCCGTGATCGCGGCATACGCCGCGTAGCAAATCACGAGCGGTTCGCGGAGGATCACGGCATCGAGCGGCCGGCCCGTGACCTTTCTCGCGATCACCGGCACGAGCGGCAGCGCCACGAAGAGCATCGCGAGGAGCGGCAAGAGCCGCGGGATCAGCGTCTCGTCATAGACGCGCACATCCCGCACGAGCCCAAGCCCGACGAGCAGAAACCCAAACAACGCGTAAACAACAAGCTTCATCGCTTCAAAGTGGCGCAGGCTTCCAGCCTGCGGATCCCAAGGTGGCGTAGGCTTCAGCCTGCGAATCCGCCCCACTTTTACCCCTTCCCCTCCGGCATCCGAAACGGCCGCGGCTCAAACCCCAAATCCCGAGCCGCTGCCGAATGGTCAAAAACCAGATCGTCGTTCATCCGGTCAAACATCGCCACAGAAAGCCCCCTGAAAGCCGGTAGAAGCCGCAGAACCGGCAGCACAAGCCGCACGGCCCACCGCGGCAGCGTCACGAACCGAGGAGGCAGTCCCAACGCAGCAAACACCCGCCCCACCATTTCGCGATAGGAGAGCGCCTCCGCCCCGGAAAGCTCATACGCGGAGGCCAAGGACCCTGCCGTCAGAGCGGCCGCGCAGGCCGCTGCCACGTCATCCACATGGACTGGCTGCCGGAGCCCCTCGGCTCTTCCCACCAAGGGAAACCAGCTCCGGCGTCGAATTGCCGAGGCGACGAGGGCGATGTTCCTGTCGTGCACACCGTCGTAAATCATCGTGGGACGAAGAACCGTGGTCGTGACATGATGGGCCTTCCCCCA
Organism: Pirellulales bacterium; assembly: GCA_044342075.1. Taxonomy (GTDB): domain Bacteria; phylum Planctomycetota; class Planctomycetia; order Pirellulales; family UBA1268; genus RGVT01. The sequence goes on along the minus strand of JBIIQM010000008.1, from coordinate 55,356 downwards.
GTCCTGAACCGCCTCTTCCGCAGAGGCAAGCCTCTGGGCCACTTCCCGCTCGGAGGCATCGGCGGAGGCGTTCTTCGTAAACCGGCTCGTCGAGGAGAGGGCCACGAGCCTTCGGGCTCCGTGCGCCTCGAGTCGGCTGAAGTGTTCGGGCACCGCCCAGATCGGGCAAAGCGCAACCCAAAACGGGATCGGCTCGTCGTTTGCCACCGGCGGCGAGCTGCGTCGCGAAAACGGCACGACACGCCAGCCCTGCTGCTCGAGCCGCGGCACGAGCGCCCGGCCGACAAAACTCGTCGCCCCGAGCACGCCCACGCTATCTGCCATACGCCCTTCAAGTAGGACAGGCTTCAACCTGTCACAGCCAAAGTAGGACAGGCTTCAGCCTGTCATGCCCGCCACCGGCCGCACTGCCGCCTTCACTCCCGCCCTCGCCTGCAACCGCTTTCGCGCGAGCGTGGCCGGCAGCGCCGCAACCTGCGCCTTCGCCTTCCGCGCGAGATGCCGCGAGGCAACGGCCCCAAACCGGCCCCACACGGCAACGGCCACGAGCCCCATGAGCGCCGATGGATACTGATGCCGGAAGTGCTTGTGATAAAACCGCACCATGCCCTTGTGCTTGTGCCATTCCACGAAGAGCGTGCGGTTTCTGCTGCAGACGCCCTTGTGGTGGAGCACCGGAGCGTCGGGCACGAACCGGATCTCCCACTGCTTCTTCCGATAACGCATGCAGATGTCGAGGTCTTCGCAGTGCAGGAAGTATCCCTCGTCGAGCGGGCCGACATCTTCGATGGCCTCCCGCTTGAGCAGCATGCAGGCACCGGAGATCGCCTCGACATAGATCGGCTCGGTCGGCCGCGGCTGAAGATGCAGATAGAAATCGTTGAAGAGTTTCGGGAATCGCTTCGCCACCTTCGGGAATCTTCCCGCAAACCGCGAGAATCCACAGATGCGCACGAGCGATCGCCAGGGCGTGGGGATAGCGCGGCGTCCGCCGCCCTGCTCGGTGCCATCCGTGCAGGTCATGTATCCTCCCACCATGCCGGTGCGAGTATCTTCCTCGAGCACATGCAGCATCCGCTTCAAGGCACCGGGGGCTGCGATGCAGTCGGGATTGAGCAGGAGCACTTCCGCCTCGGTGCATTCGCGAATGCCGAGGTTGCAGCCGTAGGCGAAGCCGCCGTTGACTGGCGACCGCACCACCTTGAGCCGCGGGTGAGCTTCGAAGCCCGCGATGACCGGTTCGAAGCCATCCGGGTCGGAGGCGTTATCGACAACCACCACCTCCCGCGCCTGCGGCAACACGGAAGCGAGGCAGTCGGCGAGCACGTCGCCGGCGTTGTAGTTCACGATCACGACCGAAACCGGCTCGAGGGTTTCGGTGTGGCCGTCGCTGGCGATCATGGGAGAGACGGTCCGGAAGGTTTCACGATCGCCAGAGGCTCTTGTCGAGCGACTTCCAAATCGCCCACCACGAGACGCGGCGGGTTTGCTGGATCGTCTGACGGGCCTCCCAGAATTCTGGGACTTTTTTCGCGGCATGCCACTTCGCCTTTGCGAATATTTGGCCGTGTCCGCTGGCCAGAAAAACCATTGCCGCAAAGATAGACTGGGCAAAATGGGCGGGCAAGAGGAGCAAAAACAGCGGGTTTGGCATATTTTTCAGGAAGCACCAGACGAGGTTCCGGTGGCCGTGATACACGGCAAAATCGCTTCTTTTGCCCCCTGACGACGCTCCGCCGACGTGGTCCACGACGGCATCGGGCACATAGATCGCCTTGTAGCCGGCAAGCCGGAGCCGGAATCCGAGGTCGACATCTTCGAAGTAGCAGAAAAACCGCTCGTCGAATCCGCCGACTTCGAGCAGGGCCGAGCGGCGATAGAGCGCCGCGGCCGCGCAGGGCGAAAAAATCTCCCGCTCGACGAGATCGCCGTCGCGAAGCGGCCGCCCGTGGCCGGCCCGCCAGGAGAGCCCGCTGACGTGATACACGTCGCCGGTGCCATCGACGATGCCCGGTTGTCCATCGATCATCTGCCGCGAGCCAAAAGCCGCGACCTCCGGATGCCGCTCCGCGGCGGCGAGCAATTTTTCCAGCCAGTCCGGGCGTGGAAAGGCGTCGGGATTGAGCAGCGCCACGAACTCGGTGTCGCAACGGGCAATGGCAAGATTATTAGCAGCAGCGAAACCGATGTTTCCGCAGAGTTCCCGGAATTCCGTGCACTTCGCCAGCATGGGACTGTTGGCGACCGTCTGACGTGCGGCCGTCAGCGATCCATCATTGCTGCCATTGTCGACCAGCAGGATGCGGTGAGGAGCGCGGCTCTGGCTGGCGATGGCGTTGAAGCAAGCTACAAGATCAGTAGCGGCATTGAAATTGACGATGATGATTGTCGCCATGGCCTTATCCTAAACCGGAATTCGGCTGCGATCGCCGGCTTGACCCCCTCCAAACGCGGAATTAGCGTCACGACTGCCTTTTCACGACACGTGCGATGACCACGATTGACTCCACCCGACGACCTTCGTGCCTCGAATCCTTCCGCGATTGGTGGGAGGGCACGCGCAACGTCGAACTCTGGTCCACACTCGCCTGGTACGACGTGGTGCTCCGCTATCGAAGGTCGATTCTGGGCCCCCTATGGATTACGCTCAGCATGGGGGGGCTGTTGATGGGAATGGGACCACTCTATTCGGCCTTATTCAACGTGCCGCTGAACCGGTTTTTCCCCCACCTGGCGCTGGGGATCATATTTTGGAACTTTTTCTCCACGACGATCACAGAGGCGTGCAACGTGTTCGTCGGGGCCGCCCCGTATCTCAAGCAGGGCGAGTTTTCCAGGAGTGTTTTCATCTGGCGCCACCTGGCGAAACAGTTCATTCAGCTTGCCCATCACGCGATCCTCTATATCCCGATCGCACTGTGGGCCGGCATCCCATGGTCATCCCGAACGCTGCTTTTCCTTCCAGGACTTCTGGTCGTGCTGGTGAACCTGCATGCCTTGTCGATCACGCTCGGGATCGTAACGGCTCGGTTTCGCGATGTCGGGCAGATCGTCTCGAGCGCCCTGCAACTCCTCATGTTTCTGACCCCGGTGTTCTGGTTTCCCGACAATCTGCCGGCCAGGGCAAAGTTCATCCTCTACAACCCACTCGCCCAATTACTCGACGTTGTGCGTCTGCCCCTGCTTCACGGCCTGCCCGCTCCTGGAACGTGGTGGTTCCTGCTTCTTTTTTCCTTTCTCAACGTGACCATCGCAGCGATCATGTATGCCTGGAAACAACGGGAACTCGTCTACTGGATCTAGCTGCGATGGCTCGTATCTGCCTCGACAAGGTGAGCGTCGAATACCCGATCTTCGGGGCTCACGCCCACTCCCTGAAGACAACGCTCGCCTCGGCAGCCACGGGAGGCCGGATCGGCTACCACACTGGGGTCACCGTCGTGCAAGCGCTGCGAGAGATCACTCTTGACCTGCAAGATGGCGATCGGCTCGGCGTGGTTGGGCACAATGGTGCCGGCAAATCGACGCTCCTCCAGACAATCGCGGGGGTCTACCCGCCAACCACAGGCACATACCGCCGTGAGGGCACGGTCTCGAGCCTGATCAACCCGATGCTCGGCATGGAGATGGATGCCAGTGGCTACGAAAACATCATGATCCGCGGGCTGATCATCGGGTTGAACCGCCGCACAATCCTGAAACTCACTCCTGACATTGCGGAATTCAGCGGTCTCGGCGACTACCTAGACATGCCGGTGCGTACCTATTCGACGGGCATGATGATGCGGCTGGGATTTTCAATCGTCACTGCGGTCCGTAGTGACATCTTGCTCATGGACGAATGGCTGTCGGTTGGCGACGCCGAATTCCGACATCAGGCCGAGGAGCGGCTGCGCCACGTGTTAGCCAGCACGGGAATTCTCGTACTTGCCTCGCACTCCCCAGACCTTATCGAACGCGAGTGCAACAGGGTCATCGAACTGTGCCACGGCACCTTGCGGCCGGCCGCCGCGACGGCCATCGCCTCGGCATGATCGCTACAGCCTCGGCGAACTCTTTGCCGTTTTCCGGCCGATTTGACTTTCTTCAACGGCAATCTAAGGTCAGGTCTGCCCCCCGTTTTGACGGGTTTCACCGGGCAGAGCCCACAGCGCATGGAAAACGTGACAGTTATGAAAAAGCCGATTCTCGTCGTCGGGGCCGGATTTTCGGGGGCCGTCTGTGCCCGGGAACTCGCCGAGGGCTGTGACGCCAACGTGGTGGTCATCGACCAGCGCGACCATATCGCCGGCAACTGTCACACCACCCGCGACGAGGCGACCGATGTGATGCAGCACGTCTACGGTCCGCACATTTTCAACACGAGCAACACGAAGGTCTGGGACTATGTCCGCAGATTCGGCGAGTTCCGTCCTTTCGTGAACCGCGTCAAGGCCTCGACGAGCCGAGGGGTCTTCTCGCTGCCGATCAACCTCCACACGATCAATCAGTTCTTCGGAACGAAACTCGGCCCCAAGGAAGCCCAGGCCTTCATTGCCTCGAAGGCCGAGGCATCGATCCAGGAGCCACAAAACTTCGAGGAGCAGGCGCTCAAGTTCATCGGCAGAGATCTCTACGATGCCTTTTTCCGTGGGTACACGAAGAAGCAATGGGGCTGCGACCCGACCGAGTTGCCGGCGTCAATCCTCAAGCGCCTACCCGTTCGGTTCAACTACGACGACAACTACTACAACAGCTCGTATCAGGGGATTCCAGCGGATGGCTACACGGAGGTCATTCGTCGCATCCTGGAGCATCCCCGGGTGAACGTCCGGTTGGCCACTCCCTGGGATCCGGCCATGGCCCGCGAGTTTGCCCACGTCATCTATACCGGACCAATCGACGCCTACTACGGCCATCGATTTGGCGAATTGGGGTATCGCACGGTGTTCTGGGACAAGGCCACCCATAGTGGTGACTTCCAGGGCAATGCCGTCATCAACTACACCGAACTGGCGCAGCCGTTTACCCGCGTCCACGAGCACAAGCATTTCGCACCGTGGGAGTCGCACGAACGGACGATCGTGTTCACGGAGTACAGCAAGGAGACCGAGGACGGAGACATCCCCTATTACCCCAAGCGGCTCGCCAACGACAAGTGCATCCTGAAAGCCTATCGCGACCACGCCGCCCACGAACTGAACGTCTCGTTTCTCGGCCGGCTAGCCACCTACCGCTACATGGACATGCATCACGTAATCGGCGAGGCACTCGACTTTTCGAACGCCTTCCGACGCGCGATCGCAGAAAAGTCTCGCATTCCCGTCTTTCCGAATACCGAAGATCCTGCCACCTGAACGAGCCTCAATCCCACGATGCTTTACGACCCCTCCTCCTGCATGAACTCCGGCCCCCAAAGCAGCCCCAGCGCACCCGCTCAGCGGGGTGCATTCGCCGCCCACAACGGCACCACGTACTGGCTGCTTCAAGGAGCCGATCTCACGGCTCCGGTTCCGCGCGACCTGCTGTATGTGACGAACGCCCGCTCGCTGGCAATCGAACCTGACGGCAGTTTTGTTCTTGGAGCCGGGGACTGGATCGAGGGCGGGACGCTACGCAATACGTTCTTTCTCGAGCCCTTCCGCCAGTTCACGCATGTGCGCGACCTGCAACTCGTCGTCGAATGCGAAGGGGCAGTGAGTGTCCGCTGCCATGCGGTTCAGCCTGGGCAGCGGGGCTCTGATCTCTGCTGCCAGCACATCGTCGGAAGCGAGCGGGCGGTTCATGTCCTGCCCCTCGGGACGATCGCCGGTCTTCCAGCCAATACGCGGTTGTTTTGGACGATCGAGGCAATTGATGGACCCTGCATCGTCCACCGCATCGGCTTCTGCACGAAGACCGCGCCGTTCATGGAACAGCCTCGCCTCGCCGTCTTGCTGCGCACATTCGGCCGCACCGCCGACATGCTCGCCGTGCTGCAGGGCTTCGCCGAGAGTGCCGACGAACATACGTCGCACGCCGCCGTGCTGGAGCACGTCGAATTTTGGGTGCTCGACACCACCGGCAACGTCCACAGCCTCTACGGAGAGCCTTGGCTCGAGCGGATGAACGTGCGAGTGTTCGAGGGACCCAATCTCGGCGGCGGTGGCAACGCCAGCCTCGTGATCAAGCTTCTGCTCGACGATGTCGCCGCCGAGGGCCGCAAGGTCGATGAGGTCGTCCTCATGGACGATGACCTCACGATCTCGATGGAGAGCCTGGCCAGGCACTATGCGTTCTGCCGCTATCGCTCGAAGCCGGCGCTCTCGAGCCTCCCAGTGCTCGCCAAGAGTGAGCCGGTGCTCGTCTGGGAGGATGGTGGCTATTGGGGCCGGATGCAGCCTGCAACCGGAGTGGAACTCGGGAGCAAGCGATCCCTCTTTCCGACGCTCATCAAGCATCGCCACCCGATCGATGGACCGCATTCACTCGACGCTTTTTGCCACCTCAATACGCCCGAATATTCCACGTTTATCTTCCTGGCCATGCCCCGGGAGACGCTGGAAAAACTGGGCTATCCTGCGGCATTCTTCCTCCGTGGCGACGACATCGAACTTTCCCTGCGGGCGGCCGCCGCCGGGATCCCCATGTTCACCAACCCCAATCTTGCGGCCTGGCACGAGCCCGGGCACTCCCTCCCGCAGGAATACATGGCGATCCTCCACGGGATCATCATCAACCTCGGCTACTCGACCCAAGGCCCAGAATACTACGAGCGATTCTTCGAGCAGCGGCTTGCCGAGCACCTTTCCGTAAACGACCTGGAGGGCGTCCGAATCTACCTGACGATCCTCGAGGACCTGACGGCCGAGGATTCGCCGGTGCTGACGCTCGATTTCCAGGCGCACTACCTCGATCGGCTCAAGCGACTCGCCTCCCGAGGCTGGACGGTCCTCACACCCAATCAAGTGCCGGCTTTCGAGCGGGCGATTCGCGACCGCCACGGGCTGCTCGTGGAGTTCGTCTATCCCGGCTACCACGAGCATGCCGATCAGGCGTTGCGGATCGTGCAGCGCAACATGCTCGCGCGGGCGTATCGCGAGGTGCCTGCCATCACGGCGGAGGCCAAGGCTGAGCTGTTGCGGGAATATGCCGCACGGCTGGCTACGTTCACCGCCGACTTCGACCGGATTGTCGAGCGATTTCGATCGCGAATGAAGGAAACGGCACGGCCAGAGTTCTGGGCAACCATCCGATCGCGATATCACGAGCAGATCAAGGAGATCGCCCGCGGTGACCGGGCCAAAGCCGCCCCGCCCGCGGAACACGATTCCGTTCCGGTCATCGTCGAACGGGCCACGCTCACCAATCTCCGCCAGGTGAAAGCGCTGGCTGATGCAGCGCTGCGAAATGCGGCCCGCGGATTGGGCGCGGCCGGCGGCTCACACGAGCGGAATTCCCCCCGGCGGGCCACGGGCATCCTGGGCGGCTTGCGGAGCATGGCTGCCCGTTGGCGTTATGCAAAGGCTCGCAGAACGGCGCTTCCGGGCGACCTGCCGAGTGGCTTCGACCCCGAGAGCTACTTGCAACTGAACCCCGACGTCCGCAACGCCGGACTCGATCCCGTCGGCCACTACCTACTCCACGGGCGGTTCGAAGGCCGTCGGTACTCCTGACCGAACATCCACGATGCTATTCCTCAACGACCATTCCGGAAGAAAAAACGGAGCCGTCGCGCTCGTGTTGTTTCTGGCCGTCTTCTACTCCTTTTACTGGAACCGCTCGTTCGCACCAAACGTCGAGGGATGGTTTGAGTATTACGCCGTACGGATGAACGATGGGCAGGTCCCCTATCGAGACTTTTACCTGTTCACGACACCGCTCTTTCCGCTGCTACTTCAGGGGCTGTTCTCGATCTTCGACCGTCCATTCATGGTGTCGCACCTGATGGGCGTCGTCGTGAATGTCGCTTCCGCGCTCTGCATCTACGGAATCGCGATGCAGCTCTCCCTGCCACCCTTCCCTTCGATGATCGCAGTGGCATGCGCGACGATGGTGTTTTCCCTCGATACGGGCGAGCCTGTAAACTACTACAACCATCTCGCCGTATTCTTCGCGTCGCTATCGGCATGGTTGTATGGCCGCACGGGTGAAGGGCTCCGCCGCGGCACGCTTGTCGCCGCGGGAGCCGCGGCCATGGGGAGTTTTCTCTCGAAGCAGACAATCGGGCTGTTTTGGAGTGCTGCACTGGTCGGCCTGCCGATCTTGGAAGCCATCTGGCAGGCGCTAGGCACTCATCGAGGCGAGGCGGGCCGACTGGTCCGAGTCGCCCTCAGTCGCCTGGGGCTCGTCGTCTCCGGAATGGCGCTGGCGTGCCTGCCATTCGTACTCTGGCTCGGTTCGCATGGCGCGCTTTACGACTGTCTCGACCAGACGTTGATCCGTGGCCCCAGTAGCAAAGGCGCATTTCTCGACATTCTCATCAGGCCGTTTTTTGTGCCCCTGCGTGAGGCTTCGATGAAGATTCCGCTGGCGGCGGGCGCCTTGATCAGCATTCTCATCCACGCGTTGGCGTTCCATCGCCGGCTGCTGGCCCACGATTCCGTATGGTACGCCGCGGCGCTTGCGGCATTTTTTTGCTGCGCGAAGGCAGGCTTTGGATTCGAGGCTGTTACCGACAGGTTTCTCTTTCGGACGATGATGTACGCCGGAGTGGTATCGGCGGCACTGCTGTTGTTGGAGTTTCTACTTCAAGCCGTCGTCAACGCGATGGCAAGACGGAACGCAGACGAGGACCACCGGCACACGGCGTTCCCCACGCCGTTTCTGCCGGCTGCCTGCCTCGCGCTCGCGGTGTGGGTGACTCTCGGCATGTCCTATCCCATCTACGAGCCGATGGCCCTCTCCACCATACCGCTCCCATTCTTTCTCTTGCTGTGGCTGGCACGCGACCAGGTACCGTCTGTTACGACACTTTCATCGGCGAGCGTGGGGGCGGGACGCATCATGGCCGTCGTTGTGCTGTGCCTGGCAACCTGGTATGCATCGTCCTTCAAGCTGCTCCACCCCTGGTCATGGTCCGGGTGGATCGAGCCACCACTGAGCCGCTCGACAGAGCAGTCGTCGCTCCCGGGCCTGCAGGGGCTTCGGCTGCCGCTGACCACCATCAACGTGCTCGACTCGACCGTCGAGGCGATTCGAGCACACAGCAGGGCGGATGACGACGTCTATGCCTATCCCTACTTCCCGTCGCTCTACATGCTCGCTGGGAAGAAGGCGTATACGTTCTCCTATGTGCATTTCATCGACGTGGCGCCGGATTACGTAGTCGCCCGTGACATCGAAACGCTGACGGCCAGACCGCCCCGCGTACTCGTCAAGCTCGACCATGATCGCGCGTGGATCGAGGGATTAAGCCACGGCTTCCGGAGCAGTGGGGAATCGGAGCAGACCCGGCTCTTCGATTTCCTGAACGAGTTGGCGAAAGACTATTCCGTCGTGCACGAGCGAATCGTCATGCCGAATGTCTGGCTGCGTGTCTACGTCCGTCGGGCATCGCCTTCCGGGCAGGCCAGCGCTCCATGACAACCGTCGAACGCCTTCCCGAACCGCGACGCACAGGCACGAACGTCGGCCCCATGCCCGCCGTGTTCGAAGCGATAGCCGCCTGGCTACCTGCTCCACCGGCGGCCCTACGACTCGCCCCCCTCTGGACTGACGCCATCCGGCTGCTGACGCTCGTGCTCGGGTTGACCATCGTCCTGCCGTGGCTTCAACCCAATGCCTTCTACCAAAACGATGCAGTCTCGCAGTACTACCCCGTCCTCGTCTCGATCGGGCGGTCGCTCCAGGAGGGCTATTGGCCCGACCTCACCCTTCAGGTGATGCAGGGCGGCAACCTGCTGGGAAGTTATCAGTATGGTCTTCTGAATCCGATCACCCTCGCATCTTGCGTGGCCATGAGCCTGATTGGCGAGCCATTCGCCGCAGCACGGCTTCTGTTTTTCATCCACGCTTCGATCCTCGCGTTCGGCGTCTATGTGCTGGCTCTGGATCTGAAGGTGCAGCGGGGCCTCGCGGTGGTGGCGGCGTTTACGACGATTACGAACCCGATGTTTCTCTACATCGACGCGGCTGCCTGGTGGCCGTCGATGATCGCTCACGCATGGCTGCCATGGGCGCTCGTGGCGCTTTCGCGGTCAGCACGGTCAGGGATGGCTTTCGTGCTCGCAGCGCTGGCGGTTGCACTTGTTCTTGCATCGGGTTGGCCGCATGTAACGCTGGCCCTTGGCATGTTCGTCGCTCTGTATGCCGCGACATGCATCACCCGACGGCACCTCGCCGAGGGATTCGGTGTATTGCTCGCCGGCGGAATCGGCGCCTGCCTCGCTGCTCCCGCGCTGACTTCGCTCCTGACGCTCTCCACGGTCACCGTCAGGAACTCGTCGGTCGCGAATAACGGATTCATGGTGTTCGATCTCAGCGACATCCTCAACGTGAGCGTGCCGATGCTCCTGGGGCCGGTCCGGTATTGGGGCAAGGACGGCCCCTTTACGGTACCGATCACCTACGTCGCCTGGTTCATCGTGCCGCTCGTGCCGTTCCTGTCCTTGCCACGGCTCGCTCCGGGCCGCTCTTCGAGCATCGCGCTGGCGTGTCTCGGGCTGGCCACGCTCATGCTCACGCAAGGGCCGACGTCGCTCGGTCCACTCAAAACGCCGTTTCGCTGGCTCGAATCATGCCAGATGCTGATGGCGCTGTTCAGCTTGCGAGTACTGTCCCAGGAAGGGGGCATCACGGACACGCCCGGCCGCCGGTTTGCGAGCGCCGGCATGCTGCTTGGTTCGTTCGTGCTCGGGCTGCTACGGAATCCCTCCCAGTGGCTGGTGTTCCTCGGGATGGCTCCGACTATCCTGGCGTACACCCAAGGCATGACGCTCAGCCGATTCCGCCGGTTCCTGCCGGGATTCCTTCTAGCCGGTTCGATCGCCGCATGCCTGACGATCCGACTTCTCTATCCGACATTTTTCGGGCCACCGATGACGACCGCTCCGACACCCCTGATTCACTCCCCGGGGGCGTCACTGCAAACGTTACCGCGCGGCTATCACATGCTTGTCGACCGGCCGCCCTTCGGCTGGAGCGGTATCCAGGATCCCGATACCGACTTCGCCAAGGCAAACGCGAGCCTCCTGCACGGCCGACCGAGCATCGGCGGATATGAGGCCATCGGCCACGTGCACCTCCGAAACGTCACGTGCCTCGATCTGTTCGGCACGCTCGACCTCGGCTGCCTCGAGGGAAAGCCGCATGTCGCGATCCGTCTCAGCCAGCCATTGCCTGATCTCGGTGTCTCCTGGTTGGACCTGATGCGGGTCGAGCGGATCCTGTGCGAGTCGGAATACGTGAACGAGCAGGAAGCCTTGCTGTCATCGCAGGGTTGGAGCCGTTCAAAAGGCAAGTACTTCTGGCACTACAGCAGAAGTCTTCCCTCTGAAAACCGGCCCGGCATGCTCTCGTTCGCATCTCCGCACCTCGAAATCGAGCCTCTTGGAACGCCAACAGTCCATGAAGAAAAGCTTCGTGTCAAAGCACCGCAGTCGAAGCCCGGCCGCCTGATCTGGGCTCGACTTACCTGGCCTGGGTATTCGCTGCAACTCGACAACGAGGTTCGCACAGCGGATACTCTCCAGCAGTGCCTGGTTGCGTGCGAGGTACCCGCAGGTTTCGATGGCGTCGTCACGCTCCGCTACCGACCGCCGCTGTGGCGCACAAGCCTGGTGCTCGCCACGACGGCTGCGGCCTTCCTTTGCCTGATCATCGCCGGAACCGCCAATCGCCGCTTTTCCATGTAGTTCCCGGCCCCTTCCTTCGCTCCCCGTCTCCAACGCCACACATCATGGAACGCCGTCGCTTCGACCCGTTCGCCAGGTCTCCCGCAGCACCTGCATCCCACAGCACCACCCTCGATGGCTACCACCTCGCGGCGATCGTCGTGATTGGATCGCTCGTGGCCGTGGCCGCGACAATCATGCTAATGCGGGCGATGTACCCATATGATCTTTACATCTGGGCTGAGTCCCCGTTTCTCACGAATATGCTCAAGATTCGAGCAGCCCAGCCTTTCTATGGCTCGATTTCTGATGCCAACTCCTTCGTCTACCCGCCGGGCATGGAGATGCTGCACACGGCGATCCTCGCGCCCTTCGGGCTCGCCCTGTCGGCACCCGCCAATCGACTGCTCGTACTCGTGTATGGTGGCCTGACGGCATATTTTCTCACCGCCGCTCTGCGCGAGATGGTGCAGCTTTCCACGCTGCGTTCGCTGATTGCATTCGGCGTGCTCTATCTGACCCAGGCTGCGGGCACGACATCTGATGCGATCCATCCCGACAACATCCACATCCTGATACACAGCGTCGTCTTCTGGCTGACGCTTCGGTCGCTGCAGGGATCGCTCCGCGCGGCCGCCTGTGCCGTTGTCCTCGGTGGAGTCGCGGTGTACTTCAAGCAGACCGCGGCGCTGCTGGGCGCGGGCAGTGGCTTGTGCATCGCGGCGCTTGCCCACACGGACAAGCGCGTGCGGATCGTGGCACCGATCATAGGGATCGCGATCACCGCCCTCGCTCTGACGACTCTCCTGCGAAACACAGATGCCCGCGATTGGGTTCTGTCGCTGATGTCGTCGCACCCCGTGACGTGGTGGCGGCTTTCCGAGTTGCGGATCGACCTGATCGGCTCGCCGTTCGGCTTCGCAGTTGTTACCGCGGCGCTTGTCGCCTGCTTCCGCCTGTTCGCGACGAATCGTGCTGCGGTCATCACGTGGCTAGTGTTCCTTGGGATCTCGTGTTTCGGCTGGATCGCCTATCTCAAGGCGATGGGCGCGCAAAACAACCTGACGCTGTGCCGCATGATGCTGATGGTGGGCGCTCTGGCCTTCGTGCTCGAGCAAAAGCCACGGCTCGCAATGGCGTTGGCGACGTTGCTCGCGCTTGCCGTGGTACCCGTAAAAGCCCTGCCGACGGCGGATCTTTACCGCTACGGTAACGAAGTCCAGCGGGCAATGGACGAGGCGGTGCGTGACGGCGAGCGTGTGCTCCTCGCACACGGAACCGCCTGGCTCATCAAGGCTAGGGCCCTCGATGTTCCACTCGACCGTGCGAACTCGATCCTGGAGGTCAACGTCGCCCGGCGCGAGGCCGACCTGGGCACACTCCGAAGAATCAATCAACGTTACTACGATCGCATCTTCGTCAACTCACCCTGGTACGGCCCCGCCATCGAGGGAGCGATTCAAGAGCATTACGAGAAGGTGGGTGAAATCCCGTTCGGCCAGCACCCGCACGGGGGGGAGCGTGGGTTCCAGGGCCTCTTCTACGCCGTGAAAATCTACGTCAAAAAGCCATGAGTGTCAGGGCAGCGGGCCGCCGTCTGCCGCCCCTCTCTTGCGGCATGGTGCGAACCTGGTGTCGAGCCAAGACTTCGTAGGAAGCCTCGAATCACGAAACCCCAATGTTCGACGTTCTCCATCAGTCGATCTATGCCTACGGCTCGCCTTCCGGCGAGTTCTTTGGCCATCTCACCCTTGACCGCTCAGGGGCAGTCCGGGGCTACGCGCACCCGAACGAGCATCATTTCACGATCGAGGGGGAGGAACTGGTCTTTCGTGCCGCGGATAATCGTCCGACCAGCCGGTTCCGCATTCCCGCAGACGCGGGCGCCCTGCTCGGCCACGTCGAACACTCCTGCTATCCGCTCCACCTCGTGCCGGTCATTCGAATCGACCCGCCAGCCATTCCCCGCCGGCGTGGGGCAGGAGCGTTCATCAACAGTATCCCGAAATCGGGCACCTACTTCGCTGAGGCCGCCTTCTCGCTCGCCGGCTTCCCGGCACTCCGTCTTCACCTCGATGGCATCGCGGGCGTAGCCATCGATTGGCGGGGCATTGCCGACGAGGATGTTCATCGGCTGGCAAACCGCGCGGTGAAACTGCCTACACCGCTACTGGCCCCACTACTGGGCGCCGGATCGATCGCCGGCCACGTTGCCCAAAGGGAACTCCTCGACTCCTTCGAGCAGGCGGGCGTACTCGTCGTCCACCTCGTGCGCAACCTTCGCGATCAAATGCTTTCGAACTACCGCGCGTTGACCGAAAAGGGGGTTGCCTTAAGCGCATTCGAGTCGTTCTGCCTCCAGCAGCCGCTCGCGGATGGTTTGCGGCTGTTCTACACCTATCATCACGGGCGATGTTCAGTTCAACCTGCACTCGACCTGACGCGTCAAATCGTGGAGATGATCTCCCGTCTGCCAAACGCAATTGTGCTTCGCTACGAAGACTTCAGCCGGGGAGTGATTCCCGACTGCATGGCCGCTCGCCTCGACGGCTACAGCCCGGGCTTGGCTGCCGACCTGCGGGCGGCGTTCCTGGCGGCCAAGGGTCGGCCGACCCCCACGCTATCAACTGCGCGCTCCAACTGTCGGGCCACATGGAGCGACAGCCTCGAGGCGTTTTTTCAAGCCCTCGGCCTCGAAGAGCTCAACCGGATGCTCGGCTACACCGATTCGTGGGACGGCGACCGGGCCCTACTTGGCAATGAGCACGATCCCGAGCAGGATCAAGACCAGGCCGGTGAGGTGCAGGCCGTGGAACCGCTCCCCGAAGAGCAGCGCACCTGATCCGGCCACCAGCGCGAATCCCACACCGGCTAGCACTGGGTAGGCTCGCGACACGGGCAGATGCTCCAGGGCCTTCGCGAAAAGGATCACATTGACGCCGTAGAACGCGAGCCCGCCAACGAACCACGGCGAGAAGAGCAAGGGAACCAAGCCGCTGGTGCCTCCTGTCCGTTGCGACTGCTTGAGCAGCAGGTTGCCGATGCAACTGTTCACGCCGGCGGCGATAACCAAGAGCCAAGACGACAGGTGCGGAATCACAGCACCCATCCCAGGAGCGCGAGCACTCCCTGCTTCACAGCCGAACGATGATGGCTGGCGCCGTGGGCGGCGAGCACCTGATCGCGATTCCGGCAGTACCACTCGTAACTCTGGATGAACATCTCGTCGTTCGACCACCGAGGCCTCCACCCGAGTTCGCTCGTCGCCCGCGTGATGTCGAAATACATGCTCCGGCCATACATCAGGGCGTGGTAAGCACCCAGGGGCGAAAGACCGAGTGCCGATGTGGCCCTCATGCCCCAGACGGCGGGCGTCATCGGCACTGAGCGTACTTTCGAGCCGGTACCAGCATGACGGCAGAGGGCCTCGAGCACCTGCCGCATCGTGCCGAACCGGTCGGTGCCGCAGTTATACGTCCGTGGCCCGGGCCGGCCGGCAGCGAGAATGCAGGCATCCGCCAGGTCCTCGGCATGGACAAATTGGTAGAGATTGTCGCCGGATCCGAGAACCGGCACGTTGCGCCCTTCGCGGATCCACTCGAAGAGAATCTGGAAGATGCCAAGTCGCCCGTGCCCCATGATCGTGCGGGGCCGCACGATCGAAACGTCGAGCCCTTCGCGGGCATACTTCTGGCAGAGGAGCTCGCCTTCATATTTGGCCTGGCCATAGGCCTCGCCAGGTGTTGGCACCGTATCCTCGGTGACTGGATTGGTCTTCGGAGCTCCAAAGACAGCCGAGGAGCTTGTGTAGACCACTTTCCGCGCGTTGCTGCTCCGCGCCGCTTCGAGCATATTGCGGGTGCCGTCGATGTTCACCGTGCGAAACAATTCGCGATCCTTGGCCAGCGGCACCTGCGCCACATTGTGGAACACGGCCTCGACGCCACGGCTGGCCGCGGCTATGGCATCGAGGTCGCGGATATCGCCCTGGTAAAACTCGGTGTCAGGGTGGCGGTCTTCGGCGTCGTTGAGATCGAAGACCCGGCAATGCTCGGGCCCGAGCCGGTTGACGAGGAGCGAACCGAAATACCCGGATCCGCCGGTGACGAGATAGCGAGCCATGAAAGGAGATCCTGAACAATCGCACGATGGGAAGGGATAATGGCCCGCACGACCGGGCACCTTCAGAGGATAGCATCGGAAAAGCGTCGTTTTTTTAAGCGGGAGGCTGCTTGTAAACCGCCGCGGCCCAACTACCCTTGTGAGGGAGCCGGAGCGGGTCGCTCTGGCGGGCTTTGGCGGCCCGATCGGCCGCCCCAAATAGGTTCGCGTTGATGTCAGTCACACTGGAAACCGATCTTGCCGACGGTGGACAAGCAGGGCTTCCCACGCCCCTCGACCATCCGCTGTACGTCGACCTCGACGGAACGCTCTATCCGGGCGACACGCTCTGGGATTCGATCGCCCTGGTCATCCAGCGCTCGCCGGCACACATCCTGAGTCTGCCGTTCGTGCTCCTTCGTGGTCCGCTGCCTGCGAAGACCTGGCTCGCCAGTCAGGCCGTTCCAGACGCCACGCTCCTGCCCTATCGCACGGAACTCGTCGAATTGTGTCGGTTGGAGCGGGAGCGCGGGCGTCGCGTCGTGCTCGCCACGGCCGCGCACCGCAGGATCGCCAAAGCCGTTGCCGACCACCTCGGCTGCTTTGATGCCGTCATCGCGAGCGATACCGTCAACCGAAAGGGATCCGCCAAGCTCGCCGCCATCCATGAAGACCGAGCCGAGCAGGCATTCCTCTACGCGGGCGATTCCGAGCCCGACCGCCGGATCTGGTCATCGAGCCGGGGCGCCCTTGCGGCGGGCCGGGCAGCGAGATGGCGAGAGCCGCGGGTGGGAGCTGACGTCCTTGGCCGATTCCCTGATCGGCAGAGCCGGCTGGCGGCGCTCATCAAGGCCCTGCGGCCGCACCAGTGGGTGAAAAACATCCTCGTGTTTGTGCCATTGTTGGCCTCACACCGCATCTTCGACACGCAGGCCATCGTCGCGAGCCTGATCATGTTCGTTGCGTTCTGCCTCTGTGCTTCGTCTGTGTATGTGCTGAACGATCTCATCGACCTGGAAAACGATCGGGCCCACCATCGCAAGAAGCGACGGCCCCTTGCGGCGGGCACGCTGCCGGTGCCTTGGGCGCTCCCGCTCATTCCGGGGCTGCTCGCCGCAGCAGCAGCCCTCGCATCCTGGACGACGCCAGCCGCTATCGGCGTGCTCGCGATCTACTACGCGATCACGCTCGCCTACAGCGTATCGCTCAAGAAGAAATTGCTGTTGGACGTCTTCACCCTGGCCGGCCTCTATGTCATCCGGTGCCTCGCCGGACATGCGGCCACGGGCATCCCTCATTCGCCATGGCTACTCGGATTCATGATTTTCCTCTTCCTGAGCCTCGCGTTCGCCAAGCGGCACTCCGAACTGCATCACCTGCGCGCCGCGGGTGGCCGACAGATCAAGGGCCGAGGATACAGGGCTGAGGATCTAGAGTTGATCTCGATGTTCGGCGTGGCGGCCGGATTCATTGCGTCGCTCGTAATGGGGCTCTACGTCACGAGCGATGCGGTGACGAGGCTCTACGGCGCACCCATGCTGCTCTGGGGGCTATGCCCTATCGTGCTCTACTGGATCACGCGGGTCTGGCTGATCGCCCACCGCGGTGACCTGCACGACGATCCAGTCGTGTTTGCGCTCAAGGATCGCATGTCCTATGTCCTGGGCGCATGCGCCGCCGTGCTGCTCGCCGCGGCCACGCTCCTTCATGGCCGGGTGCCGATTTGACCGGACAGCGGACGCCGCCATGAACCTTCTCGATAAGACGGTGTCGGCCATCGTCCATACGATCGCCGCCGAGCACGATCGACACGCCTCGGTGCGCCGCTCCGGCCCCTACCTCGGCGTCACAGCGTTCGTCAGCGGCCAGGTGGCCCACATGACCGCCCCGCTGCGGCTACCGATGCAGATCGCAACATGCGGCCTGTCGGTACTCGCCCTGTTCACGACCGGCTCACTCTTCCACCGACTCGCGCCGGAGCGGCGACGGCGGCTCGTGGATCGCTGGCGCACCTCGGCCCTCGGGCCGATCCGAGATGTCATCCGCTTCTACGACAGCCTCACGGTGCTCGCGTTGTACGGCTCGGAGGCGGCGTGACCATGCGCTACCAGGAAGCCGACAACGTGGTGATCGGTTCCGGGCCCGGAGGTGCCATGACCGGCGCCCTGTTGGCGGAGGACGGCCGCGACGTACTCGTGCTCGAGGAGGGCGCACCCCTCGCACTCGAGTCGTGCCTGCCTTTCACGGTAGACGAGATGGTGCAGAAATACCGCAACCGCGGCCTCACGGTCGGAATCGGAAAACCGAAGGTGGCCTACGTCGAGGGACGTGTGGGTGGCGGTGGGAGCGAGATCAACAGCGGGCTCTACCACCGGCCACCGGCCGACGCCCTCGAGCGGTGGCGGTCCGAGTGGAACGTCTCCGCACTCGACGACACCCTGCTCGAACCACTCGCCACGCTGAACGAAGCCGACGTGTCGGTGCAGTGCATCCCCGGCGACCGCAAGCCGCCGGCGTCGCTTAAGCTTCACGAGGGGGCCCTCCGGCTGGGGTGGAAGTCATTCGAGGTGCCACGGTGGTTTTCGTTCGACGGCACATTCGACGCCTTCGGCGTCCCACGCGGCACGCGACAGAGCATGTCAAAGACCTTTCTTCCACGGCTCGCCCGGGCGGGCGGCCGTCTTGAAACCGGCGTCCGCGTCGATCGCTTCGAACGTTCCGGGAACGGGTGGACCGTGTTTGCCAGCCGAGACGGCCAGCCAGTCCGCATTCGGGCCGGTCACTTGTTCGTCTGTGCCGGCGCTGTACAGACGCCATTTTTGTTGCGGCGCAGTGGCATTAGCGACACCATCGGCGATCGGCTGCTCATGCACCCCACGGTCAAGGCTGTGGCGCGTTTTCCCGACGTGATCAACGGCGTTGAGTCGGGGGTCGGCGTTCATCAGGTGAAGCAGTTCAGCCCGCGCATCAGCCTCGGCTGCTCGATTGCCTCGCAGCCCTACCTCGCCCTCACGATGCTCGACCATCCGAAATACGCCCACTGGGTGGACGACGAGTGGACGCGGATGGGCATCTATTACGCGATGGTCGACGGTGGCGGCCATGGCAGCGTCCGCGCCCTGTCCGGGTTCGCCGATCCGCTGGTGCGCTACCGGGTCAGCCGCGAGGGCCGGCGCGACCTCGCCGCCGGGCTCCACGCACTTTGCCGGGCCCTGCTTGCCGCGGGTGCCACTGAGATTTTCCCGAGCATCGCTGGCTTCGGCTCGCCGATCCGCAGCGCGGCCGATCTGCCGCGGATTCCCGCCGAACTACCGGCCGATCGCACCCAACTGATGACGATTCACCTCCTCGGGTCATGCCCGATGGGCGAGGGTGCGGCTCGCGCGCCATGCGACAGTTTTGGCCGGGTGAAAGGACAACCCGGCCTCACGGTCAATGACGCCAGCCTGATCTGCGATTCACCCGGCGTGAATCCGCAGGGCACCATCATGCTTCTGGCCCGCCGCAACGTCCTTCACCACCTCGGGAAGATCTGACCATGGCCCTTTCCTTTCCCTCGTCGTACGTCGTGACCGGAGCGCTCGGCTGGTGCGGGAAACGGCTTGTCCGCCTGCTCACGACCGGGTTCGAATGCCCCTCGCTCGCCGCCCTGCCGCGTCCTGATCGGGTGCGCTGCGCCATCCTGGCCGGCCAGGACGGGGCGGAGCTCCGGGCCCTCGGACCCGCCGTCGAGACTGTCGAGTGTGATGTTCGCTCGGAGGCTGATTGCCGCCGACTCGTCAGCGGCATGGAGGGGGCGACTCTGATCCATACGGCGGGCGTGATCCATCCCAAGCGCGTCGGCGAATTCTTCGCGATCAATCGCGACGGCACCCGCCGGCTCGTCGAGGCTGCGGCCGACGCCGGTCTGCCCCGGGCCGTTGTGATCTCCTCCAACTCGCCGATCGGCTGCAATCCCCACAGCGACCACGTTTTTGACGAGACGAGTCCCTACAACCCGTACATGGGCTACGGGCGTTCAAAGATGGAGATGGAGCGGGCACTGGCCGCCATCCAGGCATCCGGGAAGATCGAGGTGGTCGTGGTGCGGCCTCCCTGGTTCTACGGTCCGGACCAGCCGCCTCGACAGACGCTCTTCTTCACCATGATCAAGAACGGCAAGGCACCGATCGTCGGCGACGGCACCAACCGCCGGTCGATGGTCTACGTTGACAACCTCGCGGAGGGCCTCGTGCTCGCCGCCGCGTCGGACCGTGCCGCCGGCCAGACCTACTGGATCGCCGATGCCCGTCCCTACGCCATGAATGAGGTCATCGACACGATCGAGCGAGTCATGGAACGGGATTTTTCCATCCCAGTGGCCCATAAGCGGATGCGGTTGCCGAATCTGGCGAGCACCGTTGCCCGGGCGGTGGATGCGTCGCTCCAGGCGGTCGGTCTCTACCACCAGAAGATCCACGTGCTCTCGGAGATGAACCAGACGATCGCGTGCGACATCGGCAAGGCGCGGCGCGAACTCGGCTACGAACCGACGATCGCCCTCGAGGAGGGCATGCGGCGGAGCATTCAGGACGTCCTCGACCGGGGGCTTTCCCTTTGAAACAGATCGTTTACACAAACCGCCCGGAGAGCGTCATGACGAACTATTGTCTCGTGGTGGGTGGTGCCGGGTACATCGGCAGCCATACCTGCAAGAGTCTTAAGGCAGCCGGCTACACGCCCGTGGTCGTGGACAACCTTGTGAACGGCCATGCGGATGCCGTGAAGTGGGGGCCACTCGAGGTCTGCGACATCCTAGACGGGCCAGCGCTCGACGACGTGTTTCAGACGTACCGTCCGAAACTCGTGCTCCACTTCGCCGCGTTCGCAGAGGTTGGGCAGTCGGTGCGTGATCCGGCCGTCTACTACCGCAACAACGTCCTCGGGTCCCTATCGCTTCTGGACGCGATGCGTCGGCACGACGTTCATAACCTGGTGTTTTCCTCCACCTGCGCCACCTACGGTGTTCCCCAGGTGCTGCCGATGGCCGAGACGACGCCGCAGTCACCGATCAACCCCTATGGATTCACCAAGCTCGTGATCGAACACGCCATGGCCGACTACGGGCGGGCGTACGGCCTGCGCTGGGTCGCGCTCCGCTACTTCAACGCGGCCGGCTGTGATCCGGACGGCGAGCTCGGGGAGCGGCACAACCCCGAGACACACGCCCTGCCGCTCGCGATCCAGGCCTCCCTCGGGTCGGGCCGCGAGTTTTCCGTGTTCGGCCTCGACTACCCGACGCCTGATGGCAGTGCTCTTCGCGACTACATTCACGTGTGCGACCTGGCCGACGCACACGTCCGTGCCGCAGCCTATCTCGAGGCGGGAGGTGAAAGTACGGCGTTCAATCTCGGCACCGGTCGGCCGACCTCCGTGCTCGAATTGCTCGCCGGCGTGGAGTCGGCGACCGGGCGAAAGGTGCCCCACTCGGTCGGCCCACGCCGGCCCGGTGATCCACCGGCGCTCTACGCCGACGCCCGAAAGGCCCAGTCGGTTCTCGGCTGGCAACCACGATACACCACGATCGCCGAGATCGCCGCGACGGCTGCTGCGTGGTTCACACGCGAACCGCAGCCTGTCTCCGGATGAGCCCCGGGCACAACGCACTCTCAGAACACGCCATGCCTTCTGTCTCCGTTGTCATCGTCACATGGAACAAGAGGCAGTATGTTCTCAATCTGCTCACATCGCTCGCCGGCATCGAGAAGGGGGCGTGCATGCTCCACATCACCGTCGTCGATAATGCTTCGACGGACGACACGGTCACGGCGATCACCGAGCAGTTTCCAGGCGTGCACGTGATCCGCAACGCGGAGAATCTCGGCGGCACGGGCGGATTCAATACGGGGCTCACTCACGTCCTGCAGCAGGGTGGATTCGACTACTGCTGGCTCCTCGACAACGACGTCGAGGTCGATCGCCAGGCCCTCGTTGAACTCGTGCATGTGCTCGAATCGGACCCCGCCATCGGGGTCGTGGGATCCCAGGTCCGGCAACTCGACAATCCTGGCGTGATCAACGAGACCGGCGGACTCGTCGTGCCGGCGGTTTACGGTCTCGTGCTCTTGAATCACCGTGTCCGGGCAGAAGCCTTCGAACAGACCCCGGCGGCCCGCGAGCTGATTCCAGCCGATTACTGCGCCGCATCCAGCCTTCTGGTACGACGCGAAGTGCTGGAGCAAGTCGGCCTCTGGAAAGACCTGTTTATCCACTTTGATGACGTCGAGTGGTGCCTGCGAGTACGCGAGGCCGGCTTTCGTGTCGTCTGCAACCCGCGATCGGTCGTTTGGCACCTCTCCGCCGATGGCAAGCCGATCACGTGGATTCTCTACTACGACGTGCGAAACTACCTGTATCTTCTCCGCGACCACTATGGCCCGGCGGCCGTCACGCGGGCGATCCGCCGCTACGCGGGCAACTCATTCAAGGAGTCCCTGCGTGGTCGATGGCACGTTGCCCGGCTCTATCTCCGCGGGGTCCACGACTATCTGACCTGCCGAATGGGCCGCGCCGAAGGCCAGCTCCTTGACGAGGGCCTCGTGATGGACTGGCATTCGTTTCTCGCCGAGGAATGCCACCCCGATGCGCGGGTCATAACGACGTCGCACTTCTCCGGACGGCCGGAGGCCGAGCACCTCGCCGACGTGGCCCGACGCACCGGCACCATGACGGTCTGGATTGCCCCGGGCGACACCCCCGCCGCCGATTACCTCCCGGGCGCTGTCCGAGCCACCGTGCCGGTGACGCGGATTGGCCGAGGCCTCGCGCTTGCCCGCGACATGCTTCGCCTTCACCGTCCGTACGACATCGGACTGTTTCCCCACGACAAGCCGAGCCTGCTCTTCAATCGCCGCTGCCGACGGATGTTCCTTGTCGTCGAGGGGGGCGTCATTCCGATCGACACGCGGCTCCGGGCGGCCGTCGGCAAGTGCTGCACACTCGCCGCCGCATGGTGGCAAGTCTGGAGAATGCCGGCATGCAGCCAGCCCGTGTGAAGGCAGTCGTCGTTACGCACAACCGGCGGACGCTGCTGGCGGAGGTCCTCACAGCCCTCCGGTCCCAGACCGTTCCGCTCGAGCGAATCGTGGTCGTGGACAATGCCAGCACCGATGGCACACGCGAGTTCCTCTGCGGGTTGCCTGATCCTCCGTTCGAGATGATTCTCCTTCCAGAGAATCTCGGGGGAGCCCACGGGTTCTCGACGGGTATCGCTGCCGCCGCACAAGACTTCGACGGCCTCATTTGGACACTCGACGACGACGCGATCCCCGAGATCGACGCCCTCGCCGCCCTGCTGGCCGTACCTGAACTGGCGGCACCCACAACGGTCGGTCTCGCATCAAAGGTCGTCGATAGGACAGGCCGAGTGCAAGCGATCCACCGAGGCAGCTTCGACAGGCTGCGCCTTCGACAGATTTCCTGCAGCGCCGCTGAGTATGACTCGGCCGTGCCGGTCCAGGTCGGATACTCCTCGTTCGTCGGCCTGCTGGTGAAAGCCGAGGTGGTTCGGAAGATCGGCCCACCGGCCGCCAATATGTTCATCTGGTTCGACGACGTGGAATACACGCTACGGATGCAGACCCTCGGCAACCTCTACCTCGTCCCACAAAGCCTTGTCGTCCATCACGACCACACCCAGCCCGGCCGTCGTCTACCGATCGAGCACTATTGGAAAATGTATTACGACATTCGCAACACGGTGCTTATCGGGCGTCGCTACGGCAGCTGCTGGTCACCTTTGCCGTATTTGTTCCTGACGCTCGGGCGGCGAATCGTCGGCGTTCTCCTGCGCGACGACCACCGACGAATTCGGATCGGTATTCTCGTTAGGGGCTACGTCGATGGACTCCGCGGCGTCACAGGCAAGACCGTCGATCCTCGCGCCTATCGTGACCGGCTTCCTGCATAAGCCGGTCACTCACGCCGAAAACTGCCCCCCGCCGCATCCTTCCCCGAGACCTGCGGCTGGTCCGCGAGCGGCCAGGCGATCCCGAGCGCCGGGTCGTTCCAGAGAATCGTCCGCTCGTGGGCCGGGGCGTAGTAGTCGGTCGCCTTGTAGAGCACCTCGGCCGTCTCCGAAACCACCAGAAACCCGTGGGCCAGGCCCGGCGGGATCCAGAGCTGCCGCTTGTTGTCGGCGGTAAGTTCCACGCCCACCCAGCGGCCAAACGTCGGCGACTTGGGACGGATGTCCACGGCCACGTCCCAGATCGCTCCGCTCACCGCCCGCACGAGCTTTCCCTGAGGCTGCTCGACCTGATAGTGCAGCCCGCGCAGAACGTTTTTCTTGCTCTTGCTGTGGTTGTCTTGAACGAACGTGACGGGCCTGCCGGCCGCCGCCTCGAACACCCGCTGGTTGAAGCTCTCGAAGAAGAATCCACGGTCGTCCGCAAACACCTTCGGCTCGAGGATGAGAACGTCGGCGATCTCGGTGCGAACGACGTTCATTAAAACACGCTCTCCTTCACGATGCTCCGCAGGTATTCGCCATAACCGCTCTTCGCGAGCACCGTCGCGAGTTTCTCCAACTGGCCGGCATCGATCCAGCCATTCCGCCAGGCGATCTCCTCCGGGCAGCAGATCTTGAGTCCCTGCCGCTTCTCGAGTGACTGGATGAACTGCCCCGCCTCGATCAGGCTGTCGTGGGTGCCCGTATCAAGCCAGGCATCGCCCCGGCCGAGGATCTCCACGCTCAACTGACCGCGGTCGAGATACGTGCGATTCACGTCGGTGATCTCGAGTTCGCCACGCGCCGACGGCTTCATCGTCTTCGCGATCTCCACCACCTGCGCGTCGTAGAAATACAGCCCCGTCACCGCATACCGGCTCTTCGGCTGCTTCGGCTTTTCCTCGAGCGATTTCGCCTTCCCGGAGGCGTCGAATTCCACGACGCCATACCGCTCCGGATCGACCACCGGATAGGCGAAGACCGTCGCACCGGCCTTCCGCTCGCTTGCCACCCGGAGCCGGTCGGCCAGGGCATGGCCGTAGAAGATGTTGTCGCCCAGCACGAGCGCCGAGGGGCCGCTCCCCACGAAATCCGCCCCAATGATGAAGGCCTGCGCGAGGCCTTCCGGCTTCGGCTGGACGGCGTATTCGATCGACATGCCCCAGGCGGAGCCATCGCCGAGCAACTCCCGAAACCGCGGCGTGTCGTGTGGCGTGGAGATGATGAGCACCTCCCGGATCCCCGCGAGCATCAAGACGCTCAGCGGGTAATAGACCATCGGCTTATCGTAGACCGGCAGCATCTGCTTCGAGACGCCGAGCGTGACCGGATGGAGACGGGTGCCGGAGCCGCCGGCGAGGACGATGCCTTTGCGATTCATGCGTGATGCAACGGGGGAGGGGGGCAGTTGAAGACCGACAGGCTGAAGCCTATCCCACATTTGGCAGGCTGAAGCCTACCCTACCGGGGGCGGTTTTGGGCAATGGCGATCGCGGTGAGCGCGATGGCGCAGGCGATCGGGAAGGCGGGGCCGATCAGGCGATAGAGTGTTTGCCCCTCGAGGAGCGGCACCTCGGCCGTGAGCACCTCCTTCGTGTGGAGCGGCAGCCGCGCGAGGATCGTGCCAATTGGAGAGATCACGCAGGTTTCGCCCGTCGCCGCGCACCGCAACAAGCAGCGGCGGGATTCCACCGTGCGGAGCTGGGCAAGCAGCCGGTGCTGCGCGAGTGTGAGCGGCTCGGTGAACGCGGCCCCATTGATCAGCGACACGAGCACGTTCGCCGAATTTCGCACGAGCGACATCGCCGCCCCGGGCACCATGTCTTCGTAGCAAAGCATCACGCCGAGCCGGGCCTTCTCGCCGCACGCCATCACCGTGGCCTCGCGGCCCACGTCGAATTCGTCTTGCATCGGAAAATAAAGCCGCAGCTGCGGAAACTGGTCGCCGCCCGGCACATATTCCCCGAACGGCATCAGGTACCGCTTGTCATAGCGGCCGATCATCGACTCCTCGCAGTCGATCAGGAGCGCGGATTGATAGAGCTCCCGGGGCTTCTCTGGATAGCCACAGTAGATCTTGCCGCCGAAGAGTAGGGGGCAGGGGGGGGATTCCAGTGGCCTTAAGCCCCGGCCGGGATCGCGCGAATGCTCGAGGATCAGCTCCGGGTTGGTAAACGATTTGAGGCAATCTTCATACGAGCCACCGCTGCACTCCGGCCAGCAGACGACATCGAATGGCTTCTCCCGACCGGCGCCGGCCGCTTTCGTGAGCCGCTGAAGCTCGGCCACCGAGTCATCGTTGCTCGGATCGACCTGCACGAGCGCCACGCTCACCTTTGGCGCCGTCTCCATCGCCGCTGCGTAATGCCGCATAGCCCACACACCATAGGACGTGTTTGCCACCGCGAGCACCACCGCCGCGATGCCGACTGGCGTCCACGCGCTCCGCCAAGAGTTGCCGCGGTATGCATGCAGGGCCGCGATGACGACGCTCACAACCACCCCGGCATGGGCAAAGAGCATGAATGTGGGCCACTCCGGGCCGAAGAGGTCAGCCGCCTGCACCGTCACAGGCCAGCCGATCTGGCTGTAGCCGAGCTTCCAGGGAAACACGCCGGGCACGACGGCCTCCGCCACCACCGCCGCGAGCCCCGCCGGCAGCCAGGCATTCCGCGGGTCGCGGACGAGCCGCCCGATGCACCAGAAAGGCAACGCCAGCCGGGCGGCATCCCAGAAGACGATCGGGATCGTGAAGAGCAGGCCGATCTCGTAGCTCGTCTGCATCGAATAGGCGAGCACCTTCGGCGACCAGTGAAACGCGATGCCGAGGGCCGCCGCAGCGGCACAGAGTGCCGTGATCTCTCCCCGCCAGCCGCGAAGGTGGCGCACGAGCAAGAGCGCCGCGGCGACTCCCAGCCACTCGAGAAAGACAAGCTCCTGCCAGAGCCATGGCGCCGCGATCAAAAGCACGATCGGAAGTGCAACGGCCAGAGCGACGAGGAAGGGCATGAGTCGGTTTTATCCACGACGCACACGGCGATCAAACGCGGTTTCGATCCGCTTCGGGACGAAGCGGCCTACGATGCGTCGATAAAAACGAACAAGCCGGAAAGGACGAGGAAGGCAACGCCCTCGCTCGTCCAATCCGGCTTGTCGTTATGCATACCGACTTGCGCCGGCAGCGAACTAAAACTTCTGGCCCTTGCTGCCCGTGACCGTGGCCACGGCCTCGGCCGTGTCGATCGCCGCCAAGGCGTAGATCATCTTCGCCGGACCGGCGTTGAAGAGCTGCTCGCCGAGCGCAGCCGTCGTATCGGCCGGATCCCAGGCGCTGACGACGAACTGACCCTTCTTCACCGACCACTGACCGACGGCGTTGGGGCCGAGGGTCTTGCTGCCAACAAGGTTGGCCGTGGTGCCTTGCGTCACACCCACGACCTCGCTCTCCGCGCCATTGTTTTTGACGCGGACCGTGTAGTTGGACTTGCCGCCGCCACCGCTGCGACCACCGGCAAACGCCGGAGCCGACGCCGTGACCGCCAGGGCCACGACAGCCAGGGCGATAAACGTCTTACGAATCATGAAAAACCTTTCTGAAAAGAGAAACCTACGAGCCATTCCGTTGGGTGAACCAATCCTAGAGAGCCTGAATACCGAGAGAACCTAAATATTCGTGTGGGTCAGAGGCCTTCCGAAACCGTTTCGCCACCAGCCTTCGTGACGAGGGCGACAATCGCGCTCGAATCGACTGACTCCGAGATGAATGCCACGTGGCCATCGGCATACACCACCTGGATGCCACCGGGATGCAGGCTGCGGAAGCCATCGACGCCAGGATCGTTGATCGCACGCGAGCCGAGCAAAACGGCGTTGAAGCCGCACGCCCACCGGGCTGCCCCGATCGACGAATTCGTGTTGCCGTCCTGCTCTTGCGGATCCTCGAACTTGCGATCGACTGCCTCCACCACGAGAAGCGTCTTGCTCAGGCCGTCGGTGATCGAACGGGCCTGCACTGGCGGCACTGAGACATTTCGCTCATCGACGACCTCGGCGGTCCGCACGAGCACGCCGCTCTTCAAATTTTGAACCGTTTTGCCGGCATCCAGTTCCGGGATGCTCCAGCCATACACGCCGCCGTAGTCCTGCTTGCCAGGAAACCGCTCGATGCCACTCGGGCAGACATACATCGGCAGCGTGATATCCGACGCGATGTCGTTGCCGCCCGAGGCATTCCACCACCGCGTGTAGTCGATCTTCGTGGCGACTTCGGAGCCTTCGAGATACGGCAGGATGAAAGACGACCAGGCATGGTTCCGACCCCAAGGCAGGTTGGGAGTTGGAAATACATCGGCCCCGGGCGGAAACCGCCGCCGCGCCGACTCGTAATTCGTCAGGCCGAGCCCCATCTGCTTCATGTTGTTCATGCAACTGGCCCGGCGGCCGGCTTCACGAACCCGCTGGACCGCCGGCAGCAGCATGCCCACCAGCGTGCCGATGATCCCGATCACGACCAGCAGCTCGACCAGCGTGAAGCCGGCGGCCGAACGGGCGCGAGGCGTTTGTTGAGGGGAGGTAGCCATATACAGAGGCAGACTAACAGCGGGCTCCGGCCGAAACCACCTGGATGAGGGTAGCCTGGGCAATCTACGCAAGATAAAACGCATGTCAATAAAACCGGTGAAAACCGCGTTTTTGCCGGTTAAAAGCGGGCAGACTCTTCCCCACAAAATGGGAGTTTCCGCCGGGGATTACGGCTTCCTCAAGGCCCCCGACCGCGGAGATAAAACGGCGACTGGAGGCCTATTTTGAGCGGCTTTTTCCGCATTTCGGCCTCTTTTTCGGCCATCGCGGCGGCCACGCCCCCCGGACGGCCCGTGAGCCGAATGACGGCCTCCCGTTTGCGGAGCCGGCCAGTCCGCTCGACCACCAGCGCCTCCGGGATCACCCCTTCCGCCGTCGTGAGCCTCGGAAACAGGAGCGGCCCTCGATAGCCGTCCTTCCGCCGCCAGCTCCGCACGGCCGAGCCATGGTGGTGGCTGCACCGGATGGAGAGCGCGGGGTTTACCACGATCAGGCCGGCCGCCGCCGCCTCGTAGGCCAGCCGGCTTTCACACTGCGGGATCCCCAGTTGGAAATCCGCGCTGAACGGGGGCAGTCCACCTGCCCGAAACACCCAGACGTCTTGCGAGTGCGAGAAAAAATGCCACCCCTCGCCCGCGATGCGGCCCTCCATCGAGGGCGATGAGGCATCGTCCCAACGAGACAGCGCCACGAGCATTCCCTGCTCGGCCAATGCCCCGGCCAACGCGATTGAATCGTCGAACGCGATATCGCTGTTGGCGAGCACGCAGATCTCGCCGGGATGCCGCTCGGCCGCGAGCCGGAAAAAATCGCCGAATTTCCACCGCTTGGCGGCGCCGTCGACCAGGACAATTTCGGCAAAGGCTTTCAGCCCGTCATTAATCTCCCGGCAGCGATCAAGCTCCGCCTGCCGTTCGGCATTCGGCGACTGATAGCGCTGCTGGACGAGGATCATGCCTGCGCCCACGAATCGCTCGGGGCTCTCGATCAGAAAGTGGCACTGACGGCTCTGTCGAGCAACAGCAGGTTGCCCGACGAGACGTCGACTATACCCGATTTGCTGGCGATCAGACGCACCTCGAACACGCCACCCATGATTTCCGGCCGGACCATCGCCAGCCGGTACCGCGTGCCCCCTGAATCAGCCACGGGCCTGACCACGATCCCACCGACGGCATTCCGAATCCGCGGGTCGTTGAGCGGCACATTCGCGAGGCCATAGCTCTGGGCAGTCAGCCGGAAATCACTGGCGTCCACGCCTGCGACGGGGCGGGAAAACACGATTTCAATTTCGTTGATTTCGTCCCCGAGATATTGCATGGAGGTCGCGAGGGGCCGCGCTGTATCGACCGTGATGCGAAGCGTGGACGTGCTGCTTTCGACGCCAAACACATTCACCGCTTTCGCCGTGAAATCATGGCTGCCTTCTGCGAGCCCCGTGGGCCGGATCGCCCACAAACCATTTCGATTCACAGGCACTGTCTGAGAGCCACCCGCGATGCCCGGGCCGCTGACCACGACGACCGTGCCCGGCTGAGCGCGACCGACGAGCAGTGGGTTGGTCTGGTTCGTGATCCGATCATTGCGAAAACCCGTGTCAGATTTCGCGTCGAGGCCGATCGACGGAACCCGCGGAGCCGCGGTGCCGATCTCGATCGTGATGGGCCGTGAGACGGGCCCCGCGACGCCCTGCGAATCGACAGCCTGGGCGGCGATCGAATACCGGCCTGCGGCGAGTGGCGTGGATACCGTCACCAGCAAAGGGCTCGCTCCACCGCCCGTGGAGGTGGTGTCGATCGGCGTCGTCACGGTTCGCTTGCCGACCTTCGTCACCCGTACGAAATTGATCGCGACGGCATCGCCGGCGGCCTGGACGGAAAACGTGGGCGTGGTGTCGGACGTGCGGTTGTCGGTCTGCGAAAAACCCGTGTCGCTGGCCGCATCCAGGTCGGGCGTGAGCGCCGTGGCCGAGAACACGGCCCGGGTCTCGAGCGATTCGGCGCCGAGCCGGCATCCGAGTCGCTTGTCGATCGCCCGCTTCCGTTCGGACTTCTTCGTGGTGGTTCGCGACCAGCGCGACCAGATGGGAAGCGTTTTCATGGCAGGGTCCAGCGAAAGCCTGAGGTGCAAGCGAGGAAACAACGATACGTGATTCCTATGCCCGCGGTTCGGCCGGGTCAAGAAACCGATCCAATCCCGCATCCGGCCGCCAAAAGCCCGCAGCCCAAGTAACGGAAATCCACAATTAAAGCCCGATTCAGACCGAAATGATCTTGCGACGATGGTCGCGGTTTCCTATTTCCCCCAGCCCCCACATCCCCGGATAAGGAAAGTATGCACCCCATCCTCGTGACCGGCGGCGCCGGTTTCATCGGCGGCGAATTCGTGCGGCAGTGGGTCGCCGAAGAAGCGTCTGCGGTCGTCAACCTCGACAAGCTCACCTATGCCGGCAATCTCGATTCACTCGCCGCGATCGCCGGCAACCCTCGGCACATCTTCTGTCAGGGTGACATCGGCGATCCCGAATGCGTCCGTGGCCTGCTGCAGAAACACCGTCCGCGTGCCATCGTAAATTTCGCCGCCGAGAGCCATGTCGATCGGTCGATCGACGGGCCCGCCGCATTCGTCGAGACGAACGTTGCCGGCACGTTTCGGTTGCTCGAGGAGACCAGGCACTATTGGAAGTCGCTACCGGAGGCCGAGCAGCGGGAGTTTCGGTTCCTGCATGTCTCCACCGACGAGGTCTACGGTTCGCTCGGGCCCACCGGCAAGTTCACCGAGACGACGCCCTACGCGCCCAATTCCCCCTACTCCGCTTCGAAGGCCGCCAGCGATCACTTCGTGCGGGCCTATCACCATACCTACGGCCTGCCCACGCTCACGACCAATTGCTCCAACAACTACGGGCCCTATCAGTTCCCCGAGAAACTGATCCCCGTCGTGATCCTCAACTGCCTCGAAGGCAAGCCGCTGCCTGTCTATGGCGACGGCGCACAGATCCGCGACTGGCTCTACGTGGGCGACCACTGCCGGGCGATCCGGACAGTACTCGCCCGAGGCCGACTGGGCGAGGTCTACAACATCGGCGGCGACAGCGAGAAGAAGAACCTTGAGGTCGTGCATGCAATCTGCGCCGCGGTGGACGCGCTGCGGCCGGGGCTGCCCCACGCCCCTTGCACGTCGCTGATCACGTTCGTGAAGGATCGGCCCGGCCATGACCGCCGCTACGCGATCGACTTCAGCAAGATCCAGACCGAGCTTGGCTGGAAGCCCAGCCTGTCGTTCAACGAGGCGATCCGGCAGACCGTCTCGTGGTATCTCGACAACACCGCCTGGGTGGCCAATATCGCCAGCGGCGGCTACCGCCGCACCCGCATTGGGCTCGCCGAGGCCACTTCCTGACGCAAGGCAGACCACATGAAAAACACCGCGGCTGACCACGCTGACCGCCGTCGCCTTGCAATCTGCGGCGGAAAGCCGCGTTTCGACACGCCCCGTCACGTTGGCACCCCGACGATTCCTGACCGCGAGACACTCCACGCGCGGCTCGACCAGATGCTCGACGCCCGTCGGCTCACGAACGACGGTCCGTTCGTCAAGGAGTTTGAGGCGCGGCTCGGACGGCTCAACGGCGATGTCGAAGTCGTTGCGGTTTGCAATGCAACCGTCGGCATGCAGCTTCTCCTGAAAGCTCTCGATCCAAAGGGGGAGGCGATCCTGCCGTCGTTCACGTTCATCGCCACCGCTCATGCATGTCTCTGGGAAGGGCTCGAGCCGGTATTCGTCGACGTCGAGCGTGATACGCATACGATCGATCCTGAGTGCGTGGCGCGGCAGGTTACCGACTCGACCGCCGCGATCATCGGCGTGCATCTCTGGGGCCGCATGTGCCGCGTTCGCGAGCTCGAGGCGATCGCCCACGACCGCGGTGTTCCGCTCGTGTTTGATGCGGCCCATGCCCTCGGCTGCACATACGAAGGCGTGCCGATGGGCCGGCTTGGCACCGCCTCGGTCGTCAGTTTCCACGGCACGAAATTCGTGCAGAGCCTCGAGGGCGGGGCGATCTTCACGCGGGACCGCGAGCTCGCCGATCGTCTCCGGCTGCTGCGCAACTTCGGCTTCCAAGGATTCGACAACGTCGTCGCACTCGGCACGAACGCCAAGATGAACGAGGTCTGCGCCGCGATGGGGCTTGGCAGCCTCGAGACGCTCGACAAGCTCGTCGCCACGAACCGGGCCAACCGCACGGCTTATCGGCAGGCGATCGAGGGTCTGCCGGGGCTCGCGCTCTATGAGTTTGACGAGCAGGAAGCAAACAACTTCCAGTATTTGATCGTCGAGGTCGACCCGCAGGCCTGCCCCTTCACCCGCGACGAGCTCGTGACGATCCTACAGGCGGAGAACGTGATCGCCCGCCGGTATTTCACGCCTGGCTGTCACCGCAGCATGCCCTACCGAGCGCGGCCGCGCCGTGGCACCGACCGCCTGATCGTCACGGAGCAGCTCTGCGAATCGCTCGTCGCGCTGCCGACCGGTGCGGGCGTGACCGCCGCCGACATCGGCGAGATCGGCACGATCCTTCTTGACGCATACGACAGTGCCGCGGAGGTGCGGTGTCGGATCGCTGCTCACTCGCCGCGCAAGGCCGCCTGAAAACAGGGAGAACCGACGATGATCTGGACCACACTCGCGTCCCGGGGCCGACGGGCGACGGTCGCGCCTCACCACCGCGGGAGCGGCGAGCATTTGCGCACAAGCGCCGCTGCTACGCGGCGGCTGCACCTCGGCTGCGGCCTCGAGAGCCTCGGCCATGGCGCGAAGGTGCTGCCCGGGTGGACGAACATCGACATCGAGGGGGATCAGGTCCGCACGTTCGCGTGGGATTTGACCAGCCCTTTTCCGATTCCCAATCACTCGATTGATTGCATTTACTCCGAGCACTTCATCGAGCACATTTCATTGGCCGACGGCGCCGCGCTCCTCGCCGAATGCCGGCGGGTGCTCGTGCCCGGCGGCGTCGTGCGACTGAGCACCCCCGATCTCCGCGTTCTCGTGGAGAAGTACCTCGCCGGCGAGACCGGCGAGTGGCGTGACATGGGCTGGGAGCCGGGCACGGCCTGCGATCTCCTCAACGAAGGCCTCCGAAACTGGGGACATCTCTACGTTTACGACGAGCCGAAACTGATAGCGGCGCTGGAAGAAGCGGGCTTTGCACACGCGTCGCGGTGCCAATGGGGAGTCTCGACCCATGCGCCACTCCGAGGCCTGGAGACACGGCCGAATCACGGTGATCTCATCGTCGAAGGAACCGCCTAAACGCCCCATGAGCTTCTACTCACCGGACGAGCTGGCGAAACTCGGACTGCGATCGTACGGCGAGAACGTTCTGATTTCGCGGAAGGCATCGCTCTACAATGCCGGCGCGATTGACATCGGCAGCGATGTGCGGATCGACGACTTCTGCGTCTTGTCGGCAGGGGCTGGAGGCATTGCCATCGGTAACTTCGTGCATGTGGCCGTTTATGCGAGCATGATCGGGGCCGGTCGCATCCGGCTCGAAGACTATTCTTGCCTCTCGGGACGCGTAGCCGTCTATTCCAGCAGCGATGATTACAGCGGAGAGCACCTCACCAACCCGATGGTGCCCGAGAAGTACCGCGGCGTCATGTCGGCAGACGTCGTGGTGGGACGACACGCCCTAGTCGGTGCCGGGTCGATCGTGCTGCCTGGGGTCACGATCGGCGATGGCACCGCGATTGGGGCGATGTCGTTCGTCCGCGCCGACTGCGAGCCTTTCAGCATCTATGCTGGTGTGCCGGCGAGGCGTATAAAACCGCGGGCACGCCGGATGCTCGAACTTGAGGCGACGCATCGGGCGGAACTCTGCCAGAAAGGCGGGCGGCCGTGACTGCTCCGATCGTGTCGATCTGCATGGCGTCATACAACCATGCACCCTTCATCCGCACCGCCGTGGAGAGTGTGCTGCGGCAAACGTTCGCAGACTGGGAGCTCGTCATCACCGACGACGGCTCGACCGACGGCACGCTCGCCGCGCTTGACGGCATCACGGACAACCGGCTCCGCATCGAGGGCTTTCCAGAAAACCGCTCGGCCTGCGTCGCGCTCAATCACTGCATCCGCCGCGCTCGCGGCCGCTTTATCGCGGTCCTGAATTCGGACGATGCCTGGGCACCGGACAAGCTCGCCAAGCAACTGGCTGTCATGGATGACCAGCCGCAGACCGCGGCGGTCTTCACGCTCGCGGCGATGATCGATGAGCGCGGCCAGCCGCTGCCGGCCGACCACCCCGGCCAACAGACGTTTAACCAGCCCAACCGTGGCAGGACCGAATGGCTGCGACGGCTGATTTTCAACGGAAACTGCCTTTGTCACCCGAGCGTGCTCGTGCGGTCCGAGGTCTACCGCGAAGTTGGGCTGTATGACGAGTGCATGGCACAGTTGCCAGACCTCGATATGTGGATCCGCATTTGCCTCCGCTATGGGATATGGGTGATACAGGAGCCTCTGACTTTTTTTCGCCTGCTCGATCGCGAGCGCAACGCCAGCGGCAATCGGCCTGAGGTTCGGCTGCGCTGCACGGTGGAAAACATGCTTATTGCCTTGAAGTCGTTCCGCGATAAACCCGCAGACATGGCAGCCGTACTGCGATCGGCTTCATCCGAGTCGGCAAATGCCAACGCAAAGCCCCCTCGTGGACCACTCAGGGATCTCCTTGACGATTTCGACATGGACACTTTGCCGCTGGGGATGGGGGCGGGTCAGTTCATCTGGATGCACGAACTGCTCGCCGGGTCCGGCGACTGGCAAGCCTGCCGACAGTTCATCAAGAGGACTGGCGATTGCGATGCCTTCGGGGTGCGCACACGCGAGCAACTTCAGGCACAAATGGTCCCGAAGAAACCGTGGTGGGAAACGGTTCATCCGTGGACGTGGTTGAAGCGGTTCACGGCCGTCTCGTAGAGAATCCGGTCGCGTTGCACGTAAGGCTCGATCCGCGGGATGAGCTCCGAGAGCTCGCTCCCCTCATGACGCAGCACATTGTCGCGGCGAACAAACCGCGAGATCTTGGTGCCGAATCGCTCGTCGAAAATCCGACAGGAAGCCTCGAATCGCTCGGTCAGCCCGATGAAGTCCATCATGTCGAGCCGCTCGATCGCCCGCGCGAGCATGCGATCGTCAGCCGGCTCCACCTGCCAAGGGTCGGCGACGCCTTCGGCACCGAGGACTCGCGTCTGGAAGTCGGACACCCTCGTGGCCATGCAGAGGTCATCGTCCAGGAAGTTCGAAAGCGGCAAGCCCGTGGTACTGCTCAGGTGGTTGAGCAGCGACAGAGACCGCTGGACGGGATCGCGCAGGAATGTGACCGTTCGGTAGGTCGCGGGCAGAAGCTCGGCGAGCGAGGCGGTGACGTGGCCCACGAGCACGTTGTGGGGGGGCAGCGAGCGAAA
Organism: Pirellulales bacterium; assembly: GCA_044342075.1. Classification (GTDB taxonomy): domain Bacteria; phylum Planctomycetota; class Planctomycetia; order Pirellulales; family UBA1268; genus RGVT01. The sequence goes on along the minus strand of JBIIQM010000008.1, from coordinate 19,426 downwards.
GTCACGCAGCAAATCGGGTCCCGAGGCATAGATTCCATTTGGCAGCCGCTTGAGGTGCGGGTCGCCCGGGTAGACCAGCCGCGGCCCATACTCCTCTTGGAGCATCCGACGGAGCGATGTGCCCGCAGTCTTCGGGATGTGAACAACCAGGATGCGTTCGGATCGCTTCAGCGTGGCAATCCGGTCGTGGACCCACTGCCGGTTTTCCCTGATCCAGTGCGTCACCCGCGACATGATTCCTCGCTCTCGGCGGCACTGCAGTCAGGGCCAACGAGCCGCAAAATACCTATTGTGTCAGGAACAGACAACATGGTACTCCCCTCATTCTGACGGTGCTCACACGCATTTGCTCTGGTGATTGGGCCATGAAACTCGGCAGTCGAATCGGCGACATGGTGATGACGGCTCCCGGCCTTCGAACGCCGGTGCTCACACTGCGCAAGTTCCTGCGACGGCAACGGTCAAAGCCAGGTGTTTGCATCTCGGAGTATGCCACCTGGGTGCAACAGTTTGATACGCCATCCCATGGAGATATCCGCCGGCATCAAGCACAATCGGCGGGCTTCCGCCTGCAGCCCACGATCTCCATCGTGATGCCGGTCTTCGACCCTGATCCAGCGATCCTCGACGCGGCCATCCGATCAGTTCGGGATCAATCGTATACCCGGTGGGAGCTCTGCATCGCCGACGACGCTTCGTCGAATCCTGCCGTCGCTGATGTCCTCCGCAGCCATAGCAACGCAGACCGACGCATCAAGGTCCATTTCCGCGATGCACGTGGCAATATCTCGGCAGCGTCGAACACGGCGCTTGAGATGGCGACCGGAGACTATGTCGCACTGTTCGACCACGACGACCTCCTGCCGCCGCTTGCGCTCCACTGGGTTGTCGAGGCGATCAACCGCCATCCTAACGCGAAATTGCTCTACTCCGATGAAGACAAGGTCGATGAGCGGGGCCAGCGGTTCGACCCGCACTTCAAGAGCGACTTCAATCACCCGCTCCTGCTTGCCCAAAACATGATTTCCCACCTCGGCGTGTATCGCCGCGACCTCGTGGCGCGCGTGGGGGGTTTTCGCTTGGGCTTCGAGGGCGCACAAGACCATGACCTCGCCCTGCGATGCGTGGCTGAAGTCTCGCGAGAAGAGATCGTGCACATCCCCCGCATTCTTTACCACTGGCGCGCGATTGCCGGCAGCATGGCGCTGTCGCCCGACCAGAAGCCGACCGCCAGCACCGCAGCACAGCGAGCCGTCACCGATCATGTGCGCCGCTTCGATAGCGGCGCCACCGTCGAACCGGCCCCCGAGTCACCGATGCATCTCCGCGTCCGACATTCGCTCCCGTCACCGGCGCCGCTCGTGTCGATTGTCATCTGCACCCGCGATCATGAGTCGCTTCTGCGGACCGCCATCGAATCAATCAGCAACAAGACGACCTATCCAAACTACGAAATCGTCGTCCTCGACAATGGCAGCCGCGACGCCGCCACGCTCGACTATCTGGCTTCCATCTCGGTCCGGCCTGGCATCACGGTGATTCGCGATGACTCGCCCTTCAACTATTCCCGGCTGAATAACACCGCCGTCAGTCACACGCGCGGCCAGGTGCTGTGCCTGCTCAACGACGACATCGAAGTGCTCACGCCCGGATGGCTCGAAGAGATGGTCTCGTTCGTCGTCCAGCCCGATGTCGGCGCCGTCGGGGCTCGGCTCTGGTATCCGGATGGCACGCTGCAGCACGGTGGCGTGATCATCGGAATCGGTGGCGTCGCCGGCCATGCCCACCCGCGGCTCACCCGGAATCAGGCGGGCTACTTCAATCGGGGCGTGCTGCAACAGGAGCTGTCTGCCGTGACCGGAGCCTGCCTGATGGTGCGGCGCGACGTTTTCGACGAAGTGGGCGGGCTCGATGAGCAGATAGCCGTCGCCTTCAACGACGTGGATCTGTGCCTGCGGATTCGCGCCGCGGGCTACCGCAACATCTGGACGCCGTTCGCCGAGCTGATCCATCACGAATCGGCCTCGCGCGGCTATGAAGACAATCCCGAAAAGATCGCCCGCTTCCAGCGAGAGATCCGGTTCATGCGGGATCGGTGGGGAGCAACGCTCGCGACTGACCCCTATTACAACCCCAACCTCTCGATGCGAGCGGGGGATTTCACACTCGCAGCCCGCGCACAAGTCCGGTCTCGTAGCGATGCAGCCTGATCCGCTTGAAAATCTTGAGACATCGTAAAGAGGAACTACTCATGCCCGTAGCAACCGGAAAGATCAAACGGGAACTATGCCGAATTGGCCGCCAATTCGGCCTGATCGAACCGACTCCAAATCGCATAGCCAAAGATTTTGATGCACAGCCCACGCAGGCGTCAGCGTCCGCTCGCACAAAACCTCGCCTACAGGACGACCCGGCATTCCTCAGCCGGAAAAAGCACAAGCTAGATCGCATACGTTCGCTTCTTCAGGATGGCAGCGACTTTCACGAAGCCGAGCACTTTTTCGACTTCCTTACCGCGGAACTCCGGGCGGAATTCAATATCGTCGACACCGAGAACGTTAGTTCCCATGACTACGATCACGATGCATTACACATCATCGAGGACTACACCGACGGGATCATCCTCGACTGCGGAGCGGGCTTGCGGAAGACCTACTACGATAACGTCGTCAATTTCGAGATCTGTTCGTATGCCACCACCGACGTGAGGGGCGTCGGCGAAAGGCTGCCGTTCCGGGACGGCGTCTTCGATGCGGTTTTTTCGTTCAACGTTCTGGAGCATGTGAAGGATCCGTTTGCCTGCGCGAGAGAGATCTCCCGCGTGTTGAAAAAGGGCGGCCGTTTGTATTGCGTCGTTCCGTTCCTACAGCCGTTTCACGGGTATCCGCATCACTACTACAACATGACCCACATGGGGCTCCGCAATCTTTTTTCAGACACACTCGAGATCGACAGGCAGGACGTGGGGGGCGGTGGACTGCCCATCTTTACCTTGACCTGGATCATTCAGGAGTGGCTCAATGGGCTGCCTCCCAAAACTCGTCTCCAGATGGAGCGGATGAAGGTTGCAGATTTCAACACAAGTCCCCTCGAACTCCTGAATCGACCTTTCGTAACGCAACTCTCCTCTGAAAAGACTCTCCAGTTGGCATCTACGACGGCGCTCTACGCAACCAAAAGAGCCGGGGACTAGCGCGGTCGATAGTACTTGGCGTATGCCCGGTAATCGCTCTTGTACAACGCTCGAACGAGCGGGATCGTCGTGTCATCGAGCAGCAGTCCCGCAGGCGGCACACCGAGATCATCGAGCGTCTTGGTGGTGGCCGGTAGGCTCGAGGCAGCGCTCGGCCAACGATGGCTGCCGGACGGGCGGTTGTGGTGCACCGACTCGCTCAACGCCTGGATATCGACATGCGGCAGGCCGCACAGCCGCTCCGTCTCGGCGAGGCCAATGGCGATATCTTCCAGCGGGAGAAAATCGTCGACGTACGGATCCAAGACGCGGTCAAACTGTGGCCGCAGATGCGGATCCCAGAGCGAGCCGAATTCGTCGATGTCGCGGATGAATTGTAGGAATTGGCAGAAGGAGCACCCCTCTTGTGATGCCAGTCCTTGCTCCGCCTTCCAGTGGGCCAGCATCTTCGTTCCCTGCCAACCCTGCGGCTCGACTCGCAGGTAATGCAGATACGCGCTCACGACCCGTTGCGCCGGGTCACGGATCACCTTGATCACCCGGAAACGATCCGATCGCACCGCCCGCTGGCAAAGCCGCTCGTACCCCGGCTGCTGAAACAGTCGATCCGTGCGATAGTTGTGGAGCCATGCGTCATAGCGCAGTGCCTCTTCGAGCTTTCCGGTGTGCTTAAGGAACCACTTCAGCACCGTCGTGCATCCGGCCTTTGGGGACCAACAGCAGACCACCGGGAAGCTTTCTTCCATGAGCGGGAGCGAGACCGATGTGCGACGTGCCTTCGCCCGCCTGATCATCGCACGAACCCAAGCACTGAGCCGACTCATGTCTGGGGCCGTGAGCTATTCGAGGTGTCGATCATCGCGGACGATCATGACTCTATGGCCATGCCCACGCGAGTGAGGTGATTATGAATGAGAGTCGCCCATTCCGGCCAGCGCTTCACCGCCTTGGCCAACACCCGGTGTACTTCCACCAGATACGGATTGGCCCTGAAGATGGCGGCTTTCAGATGGGGCACGCCGGCGTCGCATGCCCGCTCCCAAAAGAGCTCACTTGGGTTGAAAGGCGGCCCCATGCGGGCGACGCGCCGCCGGTGACGGCCGAACAGGCCGAGCCGCAGTGGTGACACATTGTGGCAACGTTCGCGGAACGTCGGTGGCCTGTCGCGGCGTCCGTCGTAGATCGCCGCCGCCCGGAAGCCAGCGCCGGCGAACGCCTCGGTCAGCCCGACTTCGTAGTGGTCGATGACCTTCTCTTTCGACGACTGGGGCTCGACCGATTCCCAAAACTCACTGAACGCCGGCGACTCGATCACCGGCCGGCGCATCGCGAAAAACCACGACTGCACGTGGTCGCCGCGTTGCGCCGACATGACCATGCCCCAGAAATCGGCGGCGGCGACCCGCGAATCCGTCATCACAGGCCCCAGATCGAAGAGTGGCCCGTAGACGCTGTCGTTGGCACAGACGATCTCGTCGAATTGCTGCGGGTCGGCCAGGCGGGCGATACCGTCGCGCCAACTGCAGAAGTCGTAGCCAACATTGGCCCGCGGCAGAAAATCATCCACGATCGCCGTCAACTCCGCGGGCAGCGACGAGGCGCTCGCCGACACGAGCACGAGTCTGTCGGCGATCTCGCGGTAACTGTGCAGCGCCCGGATCACGTAGGGATCGACGATCCCATCCCGATCGTAGTGGGCGAGGATGACGGCCCGCTTCATCGTAAATGCTCCGCGGCAGCGCGAAGCGCGATCCTCTTCCGCTCCCGCCAGAGCGGCGAGAGATCGTCCGGTCGAAACTCCTTCATCGAAAGATGCGGACTGTAGAAAGGATCCCGCGGAAAATATTCCCGCCAGCGGGCGAGGTAGAGATTCTTCGCTGTCTCCTTGGGCCGCCGCGACCGGCTCTCCCAGTGGCTGGCCTGCACCTGCGGGTTGTAGACGATCTTGAATCCCGCCTGCCGCAGCCGCAGGCAGAGATCAATGTCGTTGTAGTCATCCGGAAACGCCTCGTCGAACCCGCCGACCGCGTCGAACGCGGATCGCCGTACGAGCATGAACGCCGCCGTCACCGCCGAAAACTCCTGCAGCGACCGAATCCGGCCCTGGTAGCCGAGGGCGTCGTGCGGCAGGCCGGCATGCGCGGCGATGCATGGCCGCTTCGGCGTGAGAATGACGCCGGCGTGCTGAATGGCCCCGTCGGGATAATGAAGCAGGGCCCCCACGGCCGCGATCCGCGCGTCGAGCTCCATCGTGGCGACCATCTGGTCAAGCCAGCCCGGCGAGAATCCATCGACGTCGTTATTGAGCAGGAGCACGAGGTCGCCGTCGGTGTGCCGGATCGCCGCATTGTTCATCGCGGCATAGTTGAAGGGGCCGCGATACGGAAAGACCCGCAGCCGTCCTGCGGCGGATTCACTCGCCAGATACTCGCGGAGCCGCGGCTCGTCGGATTCGTGATCGATCACCACGATCTCGTACGGCTCATAGGCTGCCGTCGCCCGCAGGTCGGCGATGCATTTTTCGACCAGGTCGCCAGCGTTTTTCGTGGGAATGACGATCGAGACCTTGGGCGATCTCGTGCGATTGAACGCAATTTCATGGACCGCTGGATCGTCTGACCGGCTGGAAACCCGGGCCCCGATGCCACGGCGGCGAAGCGCTTCGCGGGCCACCTCCGCCTTTCCGGCCTGCGACTCGCCTGCCGCTCCGCCGGCTGCCGTGAGCCATAGTGGATGCCTGATATGGAGAATCTCGGCGGGAGCCAGGCCATGCAGCGCCTCGAGCGCGATCGCATACGCCGCCGCCTCGGCCGTCAGCGGCTGCCGTTCGAGCCGACCAAGGCTCTCGACCGCGGCGGTGAGCAGGCGGCGATCGTAGACAACCACGGGCGCGACGAAATCCTTTGCCAGCAGATAGGCCCAAGAAAAGTCCGGCTTGTGGATGGCGATGCCGTCTTCGGCATGGTCCGCAAAGAGCGCCTTGGCATTGGGCTGCCGAGCGAACGCGAGAGCTACCCAGAGCGCGGCATCTTCTTCCCATACGGTCGAGGGATCACAGACGGCGACAAGGGGCGACTTTCCCGCGCCGAGAGCGCGGCGAATACAATCGAGGCTGCCCTCCTGCGGGCTGCACTCCAGGGCGATGACATCGAGTTTCGGCAGTGAGTCGCACCGCGCGGCGATCGCGTTGGCATCCACGCCGCGCGAGGCGGCGACGAGCCAACCCCGGGCGATGGCGAACTGGACTTTTCGCCGCAGGGACTTCACGCGCTCACTGAATGATTTGCCGGGGCTAACAGTCCAGGCCCGATCCTCTTCCACACGCGCTCCCTCGCCGATGAGGCCGCCGGGCCGACTTCTGCCGGCGACCGTTGCGGTGGGAGCAGGATACCCCGGCCGGGGACTGGGCTGCGAGGCCGCGAGAGAGGCCGTATCACACGACCCGGCGGATCGCCCTCACGCCGATCAGGGTCGACTGGCCCGAGACCGGGTCGAAGGCTTCGACCCGCAGTTCATTCCAGCCTCGCTGAAACATCGCCCGCCGCAGGGCGATGCTGTAGCCATGGTGCACGCTGCCGAGCGCCCTCCTGAGCCCCGGCCGGTTGAGACTCGCGGTGTATTCGCCGATCACTTGGCCGTTGATCACCACCCGCACCTGGATTGGCGCCGCGCCGGCCCGCTCGCTGAACGCCCAGCCCATCACCCGAGCGAGGTTGGCCGACTGCACCTGACCGATCGGCGGCTTCACGACCGGCGCGGACACCGGCGGCGAGACCACTGGCGGCGTGACAACCGGCGCCGGAGCGGCGAGGCTCGTGTCGCCCACGCTCGCCAGCGCCGCGAAGACATTGAGCCGGCCACCCGTGGCCACCCTGCCGGCAAGATCCGGCAGCTTGTCGACGCTCGCGAAGAGCGCCGTTCGCACTTCCGCGACCGAGATGCCCGGCTTGGCAGCCGCCAGGCGAGCCACGGCGCCGCTCACATGCGGCGTGGCCTGCGAGGTGCCCGAGAGCGAGCCATACCGGCCGCCCGGCAGGGTCGAGTAGATCGCCGTGCCCGGTGCGCCGAGATCGACCGTCGTGGCGCCGTAATTCGAGAACCCAGCCAGGGCACCGGTCGAACCGGTGGCGGCCACGGCGATCACGTTGGGCAGATCGTAGCCGCTCGGGTAGCGGGCGACAGCGTCGTTGTCGGCCCCGCTGTTGCCGGCGGCGACGACGAACGTGATACCGGCCTCCCCTGCGACCCGAATGGCATCCTGCAGCATCGTCGAAAAGCCAGTCGTTCCACCCCAACTGTTATTGATGACGACCACGTTGATGCCAAAATCCCGCCGCATCATCGTGGCATATTGGATTCCGGCAATCGCCGCGCCCGTGAAGCCCAGGCCGGTATTGTCCTGAAACTTGAGCGCCATGAGCGACACGTTCCAGCCGATCCCGGCCGTGCTCACCCCCGCGGTGCCGGCGGCGGCAACGATGCCCGCGACGTGCGTGCCGTGGCCGTAGCCGTCTTGGACGTTGGGCGTGTTGTCGACGAAGTTCCAGCCGTGGATGTCGTCGATGTAGCCATTGCGATCATCATCGACGCCGTTGTCGGCAACCTCACCCGGATTGGTCCAGATGTTGGCCGCGAGATAGGGATGCGAAACGTCGATTCCCGAATCGATGATCGCCACGACCGGTGGCTGGCTCACCGAGAGCAGCTGCCGGGCCTCGAGCGATTCCGGGCCCCCTAGGGCCGCCCGCTGCCGTTTGGCCGACCGCTGCCCGCCCAACGTGTTCCATTCCATGGGTCGCAAAGCCTCCTTGCTTGGCCGATCGCCGTTCGCTGGCGATCGCTCGGACTTTTCTGTCCACGCTTGTGATTACACTTTTCTGTGTACGAAAAGTTTCCTCACAATGTCATCCTTTCGAGGGGATCATCTCCCGTCCAGCGCCAATGGCAACCAGGCCGAATTTGCCGCGAAACACTCATTTGTTGCGATCGCTTCAGGCTGGGACAGCTGGGGGGAATGGGGGCCCTGCCGGTCGTGGGGTGGTGGGGGCCCTCGCGAAATACAGCCCTGTTTTGACGATGGCTCGGCGGCGGCCAGCCGCTACTATCCCCGCCCCTCGCCCGCGCGATCGTCCACGCCATCCGTGCGCCCATGCCTGATTTTCTTGGTACGCAATTTCCCGAAGACGCCTTTCCGCCTGCGCCGGAACTGGCGGCGGACTACCACCAGGCCTGCCGCCGGGGCTATGCCGCCATGGGGGGCATGCGGGTCGCGATCACGGGCCTCGCCCGAAACATCGGCGACGTGCTGCCGCTCACGATTGCGCGGATCGAGCGGCTCGCAAGCCGGTTCGCGAACTACCGTGTGATTCTCTACGAGAACGACTCCACAGACGCGACGAAGCCGCTGCTGCGTCGCTGGGCAAGTTCGAATCCGCGCGTCATGGTCACGATGGAGGATTGCCACGACCCGGCGAATCCCACGACCCGCTGCCTGGCCAGGGCCGAACGGATGGCCCGCTATCGCGAACGATGCCAGGAACTCGTCCTCGAGCACTGCAAAGACTTCGATGCCACGATCGTGCTCGACCTCGATGTCGCCGGCGGCTGGAGCGAAGACGGTGTGGCCAATTCGTTCGGCCAGCAGGACTGGGATTTTATCGGCTCCAATGGCCTGATCTACCGCCGCGAAGGGCTTCACATCAACGCGCTGCGGCAATACGACATGTGGGCCCTGCGGCTCGACGACGAGCTCACGCCGATCCCCACCGCCCAAGCGAACCGACATGTCTATCACCGTGGGGAGCGACTCGTGCCGGTGACATCGTGCTTCGGCGGCATGGGCATCTATCGCATGGAGGCCTTCCGTCATGGCCGCTACGGCGCCGCTGACTGCGAGCACGCGATCTTCCATCGCCGTCTCATCTCAGGCGGTTTCCCCCGACTCTTCCTCAACCCAAGCCAGATCCTCGTCTACGGCCGACGCCATCGTTTCGGCGACAAGGCGTTCGCGCCCCTGCTTCGCACGTGGCATGCGTTCACCGGCAAGACTGAAGAGCCATGGCTCTTCGAAGAACTGGACTCTCTGACCTCGTGGCAATGCGGCTCAGCGGAACGCGCCACCATCCGCACGGCCGCACCAGCCGCCCAGGTACATGCGCGCTCAGCGTGACCTGCGGCGACTCGCGCCGGCCACACTTTGGAAAGTATTTGCAGGTGGGGCAACTCGCCTTGACTCCCCCCCCGCCCGAAGGGCATTCTTCGAGCCCGCGGGGTTCGCCCTTCATGGGCGATCCACCATCCCACGTGAGCTGCCGCTCATCTGGGCAAAGAATCACACGACTGAAGCTATCTATCCTATCGAAACCATGACGCCGCAGACGCCCCACCCCAGCGCGTGCCCCGAGCCTTCCAGGAGACTGACGGCCCTTGTCAGCCACTTCGACGCAGTCCAGCCTCGACTCCTGTCGCTGGACGTTTTCGACACGCTTCTCTATCGCCCCTTCGAACGACCCGTCGATGTCTTTGTCGAGGTTCACCGGGCCATCACCCAATCCGGCACCGCGGCCCTGACGGAGTCCGCGGAGGAGTTTTCTTCTCTCCGCGTGCAAGCAGAGCAGCAGGCCCGCAACAGGCATCCCTCGGGGGAAATCACCGTCCATGAAATCGCCGCCGAGCTTTCTCGGCTATTGCCTACCAGGCCAGCCATCGATGCGCTCGTCGAAGCCGAGGTCACAACCGAAGGGCGATTCATCCAACTCGACCGTGACATCGCCGCGCTCATCCAGCATGCGGCAGAACGGGGCGTGCCCTACGTGCTTGTCTCTGACATGTACTTGTGTGCCGACCATCTTCGGGAGCTTCTCCGCAAGGCGTCTCAGGGCGCGGGACTCATTATCCCCGACCCGAAGCAGGTCTTTGTTTCCGGGGAACATCGCACCAACAAGGGCGGACAGCTATTCAGCCGAGTGCTGGGCGAGCTCGGGCTCGATAGCACTTCCATTTTGCATGTAGGCGACCACCCCCTGAGCGATGTCGAGTCACCCCGACGGCAGGGTATACATGTAATTCACTACCACCGCGAAGGCGACTACATGACGGAGGTGTTTGCGCGCGAGCGGCGATATCTCGCGGGCTGCACCACCAGCCGGACCACCGGCGCTCACAATGATCTCGGACTGCGGACCCTGCGTTCGAAGGCACTTTTGTCGAGCTCGCCCGATGCCCCACTCGACGCGCATGGGTATGGTGCCTATGTCGTTGGGCCCGTTCTAACGCTGTTCGCGGAATGGGTGGCAGACGACTGCGTGCAGCGCGGGCAATCGGTCGTGTATTGCCTGATGCGCGAGGGCAAATTTCTGTCTTCGCTCATCAATCAGGTGGCTCAGTCGCGTGGTCTCAATCTACATGCCCGCCCGTTGTGGGCATCTCGCTACGCCTTGCGCGCGGCATCGTACCGCCATGCCAACGAACAGGAATTGCGAAGCTGGTTTGCAAAACGCAAACGGCTGCCACTGGCCGCGTTTGCCCGGGATCTGGGACTCGACCCGGCGGAATTGCGGCCGCTTACCGGCATCACCCACGACGAGCCGCTCGGCAAGGGAGAGCAGGAAAAGATCATCGCGTCCATGATCGCCGACAGAGACATCCGTCAGAAAATCATGGCGGCATCAGCGAAGCGGCGGCAGCGGCTGCTCGAGTACTATCAACGGGAGGGGGTCTTCGACCGTCCGGAGCTTACCGTCGTCGATCTCGGCTGGGGGGGGTCGATCCAAAAAAATCTTGCCCGCCTCTTTCAAGACCGAGAGCGGCCGGAGCACGTGCGCGGGCTCTACTTTGCGACAAATGACGGCATCCTGGACCTGCCCCTCGTGTCCTGCTCAGCGGCCAGCTTTCTCTTCGCCCTCGGCCAACCGCAAGCCCCGTTCGACATCATCCGCCGCACGCCGGAAATCATCGAACAGGTTTGCATGCCTGAGGAAGGGTCGTTCGCGGGGGTCTCCGAATCCGGGGAAATCGAGAACTTCCCCCAACTGATCCCGCAACGCCAGATCGAACAGGTCCTCGCAATCCAAGACGGGGTGCGGCACTTCGCCACTCTCTGGCTTCCGCGGGCCAGTGAACGGCGCGGCCGCATCTCCCATGCCGACTGGGAGCTGGTGCTCGCACGACTCCGCGCTACGCTGATTCGCTCAATTGACGAACCCACCCTTGACGAGGTTCGAATCTTCGAGGATTGGGTGCACGACGACAACGACGGCAGCGACTGCAGCGATGCACTTCTAGGGGACTCAAACCTCCGCAACCGGGCTCGCGGAATGTCATATCGGCAGATACAATCTTTATCCTGGCTCAAGTGCTTTTGGCCCCAAGGCTTAGCATGCATCGCCGGGATCGACCGGCCTCGACGTGAAAAAAAGGTAGGGCTGGCTGGATTAGTGCGGCGACTTTTCCGGCCTCGTAGGCCGTGAATCGCGGTTTCGGATTCGTTCTTTCGATCTCAGAGTCCTGAATGAACTTATTGATTCACTCTCTCACCGAATTCAGCCCTCTGCTGCTGAAGGCGTTTGAAGTCGCAGAAGCACGCGCAATCGTCGAGGTTGGCTCTGAGAGTGGCGGCTTTACCGCACAAGTGCTCGATTGGCTGGCTGGCCGCAAAGGCCATCTGACGACCATCGATCCAATGCCGGATGATCGCGTCCGCTCGTTCGCCACCAAATGGCCCGGCTGCCACACGCTGCTCCTCGAGCGGACCCCCGCGGCGCTGCGTGGCCTTCCGCCCGCGGATGTCTACCTGCTCGACGGCGACCACAACTATTGGACCGTGAGCGAGGAACTGAAGGAGATCCAGCAGAGCCGCACCAGTGACTCCATGCTGGTGGTCCTGCACGATGTCGGCTGGCCGTCGGGCCGACGCGATCAGTATTATTCGCCGCAGTCGCTGCCGGCGAGCGCTGTGCATCCCCACACGCATGACCGTGGTGTCGTTCTCGGCAACCCCGCGACGATCGACGGGGGTTTTCGTGGCGCAGGAAGCTTTGCCTGGGCTCTCCACGAAGGCGGCCCGCGCAATGGCGTTTTGACCGCTGTCGAGGACTTCATGGCCGCCAACCCAGGCTATGAATTGATCGTCGTGCCGGCGGTTTTTGGTCTCGGCATTCTGATCCCCACGAATCATCCGCAGCACGACGCCCTGCACGCCATTTTTGCACCCTACGATCGCAATCCGCTCCTTGAGCGACTCGAGAATAACCGCCTTCGCAACTACCTGCGGGTGATCGAGCTGCAGGACCAAATCGCGGGGCGATCAAGGCTCTGAAGCGGCGACGAACGAGCCGTTGCTCGCCTTTTTGTGGCACTTTGGGCAATCCATCGAGATTGCCCAGATCTCCGTCAGTCATAAGCGGGGGTGCTTGGGCTGGCAGTGTCGCCCATAGCCCGCACGATCGTGATTGTCAGAAATCTCTGACGATATCTCCCTCGACTCGGTGGTCCGCCGCTGTCTGGGGGGGAAACGATCCGTGCTTACGCTGCATCAGCCTGTTCCGGAAATCGCTGCATACACCGGCCCTGACCGGCCACGCTTCTCGGTCATGCTGCCGACCTACGAGCCGGGCGACAAACTCCGCATGACGCTCCTGTCCGTGCTGGAACAGGTACCAACGCAAGAGTCGATGCAGATCGCCGTCGTGGACGACGGCTCCCGGCGTTCTGATGTGCGCCAGCTCGTGGCGGCAGTCGACAAGACGGGCCGTGTCGAGGTTCACGCCGACGGCACGCGGCTGGGCATCAGCGGCAACTGGAACCGCTGCATCGATCTGGCCCGCGGGCACCTCGTGCACCTGCTCCATCAGGATGACCGCGTCCTGCCCGGCTTCTATCGCCGGATGGAACTGGCCTTCACCAAGGCGCCTCAGATCGGCATGGCCTTCTGCCGCAGTCGCCTCGTCGACGGCGAGGGCAAGCCCTTGAAGACCAACTCGCGGCTGCGGTGGTGGCGGGGCGTGCTCCCCAACTGGTTGGGCACGATTGCCAAGCGCCAGCGGGTGCAAACGCCTTCGGCCGTCGTGCCCCGCACCACCTACGAGACCCTCGGGGGCTATCGCGGCGACCTCTGCCAGACGCTCGACTGGGAGATGTGGGTGCGGATCGCGGCGCGGTTTCAGGTCTGGTATGACCCCAAGCCGCTCGCTGTGTTTCGCCGCCATGCGGAGAGCGAGTCCTCGCGGCTCCTGTCGAAGGGGGATGTCTGGCCGGATCTCGTGCGGGCCATGCACGTGAATGCGAAATCCTTCCCGGAAGAGCACCGCGAGACGCTGGTCAATGGTGGGGCACAGTGGTACGCCGGGTCGGCGCTCCGCGAAGCACAGCGACAAATGCTCCGCGGCCAACACGAGGCCGCCGAGCATACGCTCGCCCACGCGCACAAACTGATCAGGTTCGTTACCGAATCCGCTCGACAGTCCGCCCTGCTCAAGCGGGCCACCCTGCTCGACGAGCAGTGCCAGGCACTTCGCAACGCGGCAGCGGCCGTTGACCAGCCCGCCCCAGTCCTTCGCCGGGCAGCCTAGGGCTGGCAGCATTTCGTCGCCGGAACATCTGCATGGCACGGGCCGTCGTGTTTGTCCACTACGATCGCGATGGCGTCTTCGACGACCACGTGGTCCATGCCCTGCGAGCGTATCGCCGGCTCGCCGATCGGCTCGTGGTCGTGTCGGCAAGCGCCCGCGCACTCTCAGCGCCGCTCGAGCCGATCGTCGACACCTTCGTCCCACGCGAGAATGTCGGCTACGACTTTTGCAGTTGGAGGGCGGGGCTCGAGGCGCTCGGCGACGTGGCGCAATTCGACGAGGTCGTCTGCGCGAACGACAGCGTGTATGGACCGCTCTTCGATCTCGCCCCGGCCTTCTGCGACCCGCGGATCGCGGAAGCAGATTTCTGGGGGATGTGCCTCTCCGACCAGGGCACCAAACGCCGCGGCAAGGTCTCCTGCCCGCATGTGCAATCTTGGTTCTTCGTGATGCGGCGGCCGCTCCTGCAGTCGCCGGCCTTCGGCAACTTTTGGAACGCGGTCGTTCCCCTCGACACGAAGGATGACATTGTCGACCGCTACGAGGTGGGCATGTCGCAGCAGTTCCTGGAGGCTGGCTTCCGGATCGCCGGGCTCTATGACGCCCGTGCCGCGGAGCCGCTCTCGTGGCGAAACATGATCCCCCACCTCTCGCTCGCGGAACCCGGCAGGTCGTGGCGGCATTTCAAAAAAGCCCGGCGATCACGAAGAAACCCCAGCGAACTCGCCTGGGACCGGCTCGTCGCCGCGGGCGTGCCGTTTGTGAAGGTGGGCCTGTTTCGCGTCAACCACTACGGCCTGAACCTGCGGCACGTGCTCCGCGGGCTTGAAGCCACTACGCCCTATGACGTCGGCCTGATCCGGCGGCATCTGGCCCGCGTTGGCAGCCAGCCGTTGGATTGAGCGGCCATTCGTGCCATATTGTCGGCCCGGTTTCCGGACCGCAGCCACGAAAGGCGCACCATGAAAATCCACGAGTATCAGGCCAAGGATCTCCTGCGGGCCGCCGGCGTGCCCGTCCTCGCCGGCAAGGTCGCCCGCACGCCCGAAGAGGCCGCCGCCGCGTTCACCGCGCTCGGCACGCCCGTCTGCGCCGTCAAGGCGCAGATCCACGCGGGCGGTCGCGGCAAGGGCAAGATCAAGGGCTCCGAGCAACGCGGCGTGGAGCTCGCCAAGACCGCCGACGACGCCGCCCGCATCGCCAAGGGCCTGCTCAACAACACGCTCGTCACGATCCAGACCGGCCCCGAGGGGCAGGTCGTGCGGCAGGTGTTCGTCGAGAGCGGCTGCGCGATCGACCGCGAGCTCTACTGCGCCGTGCTCGTCGATCGCCGCGTCGGCTCCCCCGTCCTCATCGCCAGCACCGCTGGCGGCATGGACATCGAGGAGGTCGCCGCCAAGACGCCTGAGCTCATCCTCTCCGAGCCCTTCGACCCCGACCGCGGCCTCGGGGCCTACCAGGCGCGGCTGCTCGCCTCGAAACTCAAACTCCCGACCGCGAGCTGGCGGCACGCGGAAGCCTTCTTCAAGAAGCTCTGCCAGGCGTTCGTGAATCTCGACGCATCGCTCCTGGAGGTGAACCCGCTCGTGCTGACGAAGGACGGCACGCTCGTGGCCCTCGACGCCAAGATGACGTTCGACGACAACGCCCTCTTTCGGCATAAAGACGTCGCGGCCCTCCGCGACGAGGCCGAGGAGGAGCCGGCCGAAACCCGGGCCGCCGCGGCCGGGCTGTCGTACGTGAAGTTGAGCGGCACAATCGGCTGCCTCGTCAACGGCGCCGGCCTCGCCATGAGCACGATGGACCTCGTGAAGTATCACGGCGGCGAGCCGGCCAACTTTCTCGACGTGGGCGGTGGCGCCGACGTGAATCAGGTCACCGAGGCCTTCCGGATCATCCTCTCCGACAAGCACGTCAAGGCGATCCTCGTCAACATCTTCGGCGGGATCATGCGGTGCACGACGATCGCAAGCGCGCTCGTCGAGGCCTCGAAGACCGTCGGCTTCACCGTGCCGCTGGTCGTGCGGCTCGAGGGCACCGAGGTGGAAGAGGGGAAGAAGATCCTCGCCTCGAGCGGTGCGAAGATCATCACCGCCGACGGACTCACCGACGCCGCCAAGAAGGTCGTCGCCGCCAGCAAGGCATAAGGAACAACATCCATGAGCATCCTCGTCAACCGCGACACCCGCGTCATCTGTCAGGGCATCACCGGCAAGGTCGGTGAGTTTCACACCCGCGGCTGCCTCGACTACGGCACCCGCATGGTCGGCGGCGTGACGCCGGGCAAGGGGGGCGAGAAGGTCGCCGACCTGCCCGTCTTCGACACCGTCGCCGAGGCCCGCGACGCCACCGGCGCCAACGCCACCATGATCTTCGTCCCCCCGGCCTTTGCGGCCGACGCCATCCTCGAGGCGGTCGATGCCGGCATCGAGCTCGTCATCGCAATCACAGAAGGGATTCCGGTGATGGACATGGCCCGGGTGCTGCCCGTGGTGCATGCCTCGAAGAGTCGGCTGATTGGCCCCAACTGCCCCGGCGTGATCACGCCGGGCGAATGCAAGATCGGCATCATGCCCGGCTACATCCACACTCCCGGCCACGTGGGCGTGATGAGCCGCTCCGGCACGCTCACCTACGAAGCCGTCTGGCAGCTCACGCAGCTCGGCCACGGCCAGAGCACCTGCGTTGGCCTCGGCGGCGATCCGCTCGTGGGTTCGAGCTTCATCGACATCCTCGAGCTCTTCCAGAACGATCCCGACACCCACGCGATCCTGATGATGGGCGAGATCGGCGGCTCGGCCGAGGAGGAGGCGGCGGCCTACGTAAAGCAGCACGTCACGAAGCCGGTGGCCGCCTTCATCGCCGGCCAGACGGCGCCCCCGGGCAAGCGGATGGGCCACGCCGGTGCGATCATCTCCGGCGGCAAGGGCACGGCCGAGGCGAAACTCGCCGCCCTCCGCGACGCCGGTATCGAAGTGGCGGAGAGCCCGGCCGACATGGGCGCAGCTCTGGTCCGCGCCATGAAGTAGGGTAGGCTTCAGCCTGCCATCCTTCCGGGGCCAAATCGTGCGCATCGACCTCTTCATCCCCTGCTTCGTCGATCAGATGGCGCCGCAGGTAGGGATGGCGGTGGCCCGGGTGCTCGAGCGGCTCGGCCACACCTGCGAGTTTCGCACTGGCCAGACCTGCTGCGGTCAGCCGAGCTTCAACGCCGGCTACTGGGACGAAGCCCGCGCCGTCGCGATCCGCGCCCTCGACGTCTTCGAAGGTGCCGAGGCCGTGGTCGGCCCGAGCGGATCGTGCGTCGCCATGATGCGGGTCTTCTACCCGCAGTTGCTCGCGGGCACGGACCACGAGACGCGGGCGCTCGACCTCGCCGCGCGGACGTTTGAATTTGGCGAGTTCCTGGTCGAGAAGCTCGGGGTCACCGACGTCGGCGCCCGCTTCCCGCACAAGGTCACCTACCACGACGGCTGCCACGGCCTCCGCGAGCTCCGGATCAAGTCGGCGCCGCGGCAGCTGCTCGCCGCCGTGCGCGGCCTTGAGCTCGTCGAATGCGACGAGCCGGAGAGTTGCTGCGGCTTCGGCGGCCTCTTCAGCGTGAAGTTCCCGATGATCTCGACGGCGATGGCGGAGGTGAAGGGCGGGGCGCTCGCCCGCACGGGCTGCGACTACATCGTGTCGAGCGACCCGAGCTGCCAGTTGCAGCTCGATGGCTGGATCGCCCGCAACTACGTTCCGCCATCCGGCCCCAGGCCGCGCACGATCCACCTCGCCGAGGTGCTCGCTACGGCTGCCGACTGACCGCCGGCCCCGCGGCAGGCTCTGCTGGCGCCGCGTCCGGCGACTCTGCTTCGGGCGTCGCCTCGACCGCTGGGCGCCGCTTTTCCCAGTCGCCGGTCTCGTACGAGCGCACGAGGCGAGCCGCCAGATCCTCGTCCTTGCAAGCGCGCGTGGCCGTTCGCAAAAGCGGCGTGCCGGCGTCGAGCATCAGCCGCGATCCTTCGAGCTCGAGCGCGGCCGGCGCGGGGGCCATCGACCAGGCCACGAGCACCGCCCCGGCGAGCGCGTAGCCCGCCAGCGCGCCGGTGAGCGTGCCGCCGATGCGGTCGACGAGGTCCGCAAGCCGCACCATTCCGTCGCGCACGACCGCCCCCACCGCCAGGCGGATGACGACGATCGTCCCCAGGAAAACGACCAGGAACGCCGCGGCGAACGCATGCTGCGCCGGGCAGTCAGCCTGAACGAGCAGCGGCGCGACCAGGTCAGCCAGGAAGAGCGCCGCAATAAACGAGCCCAGCACCTGCAGGCCCGCGAGCGTCGCCAGAAACAGCCCGTGCTGCCAGCCATAGAGCGCGAGCCCCACGACGAACATGATCACGACGAGATCGCCGAGCGACTGCACCAGCGAGGCAAACAGAGTGGTCTGGATCATGAAGGCTCACTTCGAAACGCGGGCACACTCATTCACGCTCGTGACACCCGCGACGACCTTGTAGAGGCACGATTCGGCGAGCGTCCGCGTGCCGCTCTTGCGGGCGGCCGACCGGATCGCCTCGATCGACGGCCGACCGACGAGCAGTTCGCGAATCTTGTTGTCGAAGACCATCAGTTCGTGGATGCCCGTCCGGCCGCGGTAGCCGGTGCCGTTGCAGGCCTCACAGCCCTTCTCGCGAAAGAACACGTCCACCTTGTCGGCCGGGATGCCGTAGCGCTTCAGATCCGCCGGCGACGGCTTGTAGGGCTCCTTGCACTTGTCGCACAGCACCCGCACCAGCCGCTGGGCGAGCACCGCCGTGACGGCCGCCTGCATCCGCGTGGCTTCGATGCCCATGTCGAGCAGGCGGGTGATCGTCGTCGCCGCGTCGTTGGCGTGGACCGTGGTGAAGACGAAGTGACCGGTGACGGCCGCCTCCATCGCGATCTCGGCCGTCTCCTTGTCGCGAATCTCGCCCACGAGGATCACGTCGGGATCCTGCCGCAGCACCGATCGCAGGATCTTGGCGAAGGTGAGGTCGGCCGCAGTGTTCACGGCTGTCTGCGAGATGTTTTCGAGCCGGTATTCGATCGGGTCTTCGATCGTGAGGATGTTTCGCGAGAGCACGTCGATCTCGCTGATCGCCGCGTAGAGCGTCGTGGTTTTCCCCGATCCCGTCGGCCCGCAGACGATGAGCATGCCGTCGGCCCGGTGGATGACCGTGCGGAGCGTCTTCAGCATCGACTCGCGCATCCCGATGCCGTTAAGCCCCTCCTTGACGATGCCACCGTCGGCGTCGAGGAGTCGCAGCGACATCTTCTCGCCGAAGTTGGTCGGGCCGGAGGCCGCGCGGATATCGAACTTCCGCCCGTTGTAGAGGGTGGCAAACGCGCCGTCCTGCGGCCGGCGGCGCTCCGCGATGTCCATGTCGGCGAGCACCTTCGCGGCCGAGACGATCGCCCGGCCGGCGTCGGCGGGCAGCGTGGAGATCGTCTGCAGGATGCCGTCGATGCGGTAGCGGATCTGCAGTTCGTTGCCGACCTTCGGCTCGAGGTGGACGTCGGTGGCCCGCATCCGGATCGCGGTCAGCAGGATGCCCTGTACGGAACGGATCGCCCGCGAGGTCTCCTGGTCGAGGCCGCTGGCATCCTTGCTGTCGTAGGGCTGGCCATTTTTCTTGAGCAGCGT
>JBIIQM010000118.1:0-6790 GCA_044342075.1 Pirellulales bacterium | reverse complement strand
CACCACCAACGCCAGCAGCCCCCAAATCACAAGCTGCTTGGGGGGCGGGTTGCCCAGGAACTCCATGGCCTTTTTTGCCAAGCGCGAATTGCCCGCATCCGGCGCGCCAGACATCGCAGTCAGTGCCGGCAGGAGCAGGCCGATCCCTAGCATCTCGAACAGCATGCTCAATGTCATCCAGCCCAGGAGCCAGATGCTCGATCGCTTCTGCTGCGGCGTCAACAAAAACCAGATGCTACGAACGAATTCCATCGAAACTCAGCGCACCTCAACGAGGAGGATTCGACAAACAGCGGCCGCGCGTGCGGCGAATTCAGCGGCTATCATCTAGCAGATTGCTGCACGCTAGCCATGCCCATCGGCCACACCTTGGAGATGCGGTGGCCATTCAAAGCCTTTCGCCAAACGGCTGATGCACGCGGGCCAGGTGTAGGCGGCGGCGCGGGCTTTGCCGTGGGCGATCCATTCGGCGCGGGCCGCGGCGTTGCGCAGGGTGTCGATTGCGGAGAAAAGGGAGGCAGCGACAGGCGGAGACGCCTGTCCTACTTCGGAAACGTCGACGTAGATCGCGGCGTCGCCGGCGGTCTCAGGGACGGCCGTCGAGCGGCAGGCGATCACCGGCAGGCCGGCGGCCATCGCTTCGAGCGCGGCCAGGCCAAACGACTCGACGTTTGGCAGGTAGAGCAGGGCGAGATAGCCGGGCATCATGGCGGCGAGCTTTTCACTTTCGACGTAGCCCAGACGACGGATGTTTGGACGGCCGCTCGCGGCGCGCACATAGCACTCGTCGTCGAACGTGCCGGCGATGTCGATCGTGACCGAGGGGAGCTTGCGATGCAGCAGATCGGCCGCGGCGAGCACATGGGCCGCACCGTCCCAGTCGTTGAGCCCGCCCACCACGAGGATGCGGTCGGGATCAAACGCACCGCTTGCCTGCCGGCCAGCCGCATAGAAACACTCGTCGACGCCGTTGCCCACGACGAGCGAACGCCGGGGATCGAGGCCGAAGCGGTCGATCAGGAAGGTTTCCAGGTAGGTGGAGACGGAGATCACGAGATCAGCGCGGCGGCAGACCTGCGAGAAAAACCATGCCATCCGGGCACGCTCGAACCGGGCCCAGGCTGTGTGGTAACCGGGATACGCGGGCTCGAAATAGGTCGCGCCGTGGATCGTGACGGCCGTGCGGGCATGCTTCGCCGGGGCCCACAGCTCCTGCGGCGAATAGATCCAGTCGGCTCCGGGGCAGAAGCGGTCGATCGGCGGCCACGGGCTTGCGGCCCAGAGCATCCGGGCCTGACGGTTGGAGAAGGGGATCGCGTCTACCGGCAGGCCGGCGAGGCTGCTCGACGCCGGAATCATGCCGGCTGGCCCGGCGAGCTGCGATCGCGGGGCCAGCACCGACACGCCAAAGCCCGGCGTAGACGCGAGGCCGTGCACCATCCGGGCGATGTGTTTGTCGACGCCCGTGGGCTTGCGCGTCGTGTAGCGCAGATCGACATAGGCAGCCACACGGGTGGGCGAACGCATTCATGCGATCCAAGGCGAGTTAATCAACGGATGAGCGGCGAGACCTGGCCCGGGACGCCGTGGACGAGCGATTCGGCCGGGGCATCGGCGAGCGCCGCGGAATTCGCGCTCACCTTGCTGCGGGCGCCGATCCGCTTGCCCGGGCCGACGGACGCATGCAGGCCCATGAAGACGTCGTCGCCAATCTGGGCGCCGCCGCCGAGCGTGGCATAGGGCGACAGGACGGCGAAGTCGCCGGCAGTGGCATCGTGGCCGAGGGAGCTTTGGTAGTTCATCAGCGTGAACCGGCCGAGGCGGCCCGCGTCGCTCACGATTGCATACGGGCAGAGGATCGAGCCCGACCCGATCGAGGCCGTCGGGGCGACGATCGCCGTGGGGTGGACGAGCGTGAGAAACTCGGCCCCCTTGGCGAGCAGCGATTCGGCCACCTCGCGGCGGATCTGCGGGATGCCGATCGCGAGCAGGAGGGCATCGCCGGGCTGGGGCTCGAAGGCGGCCGGGTCGGCCAGGATCGGCAGCGGGCAGGCATGGCCGTTGAGCCGGCCGGCATCGGCAGACAGAAAGCCCGCGATCTTGGCGGCATGCTCCGGCCAGGCGTCGCGGGCCCAGAGCAGCACCTCGCGGCCAAAGCCGCCGGCACCCACGATGAGGATGCGGGAGGGGGAGGGGGTAGATGGCAGGCTGGAAGCCTGCCCCACCGGTGACAGGCTGGAAGCCTGCCCCACCGCAGATGGCAGGCTGAAGCCTACCCTACTGGGCCCCGGGGTCACTTGGTGCTGAAACGAGGGTGGAAAGGGGGGCACGGTCGGCGCGCACTCCGTTCCTCTGGGTGACAGGGGTGTTCCCCCGTTTTCCCATTGGACGCCTGTGCTTAAGTGTACCGCGCAGCGGCGGACATGCGCCCGGTTTTTTGGCCCGAATTCGCCGGCCTGGAGGCCTACGCCACGGGAAAGTAGGGCGGGCTTTAGCCTGCCACCGGAGACAGGCTGAAGCCTGTCCTACTTGGCGGCACTTGACAAATAAGTGTACTGGCGTACACTCCCTTCCCGTGCCAACAATCCTTCGCATTCACGGCTTCCGGATCGGCTTCTTTCAGGCAGACCTCGCAGAACCTCCGCATGTGCACGTTCGGAAGCAGGGTGGCGACGCAAAGGTGTGGCTCGAGCCCGTTGAGGTCGCAGGCTCACGTGGTTTCAGACGGCACGAGCTAAACGAGGCGGTTAGAATCTCCGTACAGGAAAAGAAACATGGCGACCGTTCAGGCGAAGATTCGCACGGCTGACGGCACGGAATCAGTATTTCCTGTCGTCGTTCCAGACTTGGAGGCGGTGCGGGACTTTGCGCTCGACCTGCACCGCGCGAGCGCACCTTGGGAAGGCGACGCATTTGGCTGGCATGCGGAATATGTGCCCCAGCGCGATGAGCCACCGATTCAATCGCGGCTGCACTTTACGCCGGCCGAGTTTTGCATCGGCGAGAGCGGCGTCTGGTTTTTTTCGCTGCTGTGGGAGAACGGCCCAGACGCCGCTCCGGTGGAATTCGTAGACGAATCGGGCCTCGTCCGCCCAAACGCCATACCGCAGTAGGACAGGCTTCAGCCTGTCGGAGCAGGACAGTCTTGAGGCCGAACTCGTTGCTTGACAGCCCACTGGCCACGCGTACACTTTTGAACTCCTCCACCACCAGATCCAGGCCGAGCACTTTCAAATGACGACTATCCAGGAAATTGAAAAGGCGATCGAGTCGCTACCGCTCGCCGATCAACTCAGGCTCTATCGGGATCTACCGAGCCTGATCGGACGTGACCCGGAAGACCTGGAATGGCAGCGGCTCGCGATCGAACAATTCTTCAAGGACGACTCCGAAGAAGACTCCCTCTATGACAGCATTTAGGGCCGGCGAGGTTGTGGCCGTCGAGTTTCCTTTCACGGACATGCAGGGCCGCAAAAGACGGCCCGGCGTCGTGCTGGCAAGAGACACGAACGACTTGCTTCTGGCTCGAATCACAACCCACCCACCTCGAGATTCTTTCGACATACCACTGGCTGACTGGTTCAAGATCGGCCTTCCCAAACCATCGACCGCGCGGCTGCTGAAGTTGGTGACAATCGATGCAGGCCTCGTGCATCACTCGATCGGCGTTCTATCCAGTGCAGACCGTAATGCGCTGGCCGATTCAGCCGAGCGGCTGGGGATCGACGTGGCCTCGCAGCTACGACAGTAGCACGCAAACACTGATCCGAGAGCACCCATGAGCGAGTCTCGCATTTCGCCCGAGCTGGTGCTGCGAATCCGACAGGATCAGCAGGCCGTCGCCGATGAATTGCCGGACCTTAAGGCTCGCGACGCACGGATGTTTGATGCAGCCGCAGAGGACACGCTTTGCGGCCACCTTCGGCGCGCTGTGCACGCGAGCCCGCGGCCGATTCGCGACATCGCGAAAGATTCTGGCATCGCCAGCGAATTGCTGTGTGATTTCCTGGAGGGCACGCGCACGTTGCAGTCGGACGTCCTTGATCGGCTGATGCAGGCCGCGGGAATCGCAGTGACCTTCGGGCGATAGCCGCCGCTGATCATGACACACCTGCCCAACCAGAAGTTTGCCGTCTGCGTCTGGAACGAGGGGTATGAGGCCTCTCTGGAACGCAACACAATTTACGCTGTCGTTCAGGACCGGGCCGCCGCTGCGGATGGCGATGGGCGCATCGTTAACGAGAGCGGTGAGGACTACCTCTATCCGGCGGCGTGGTTCATCGCGATTGACGTCCCCGACCGCGTGCAAGAGTCGGTGCTCCGCGCGACGGCTTAAGCTGGATGAGAAGGCTTGCCATGAACCCTTACGCCGTTTCTGTCACGCCACTGCCAGACTTTCGTATTGAAGTTGCCTTCGACACGGGCGAGCGACGCGCTTTCGACCTCAAGCCTTATTTGGATCGTGGCGTCTTCACGCAGCTGCGGGATCCGGCAGTTTTTCAAACCGCCCACGTCGCCGCCGGGTCGGTTGAATGGAATGGCGCAACGGCGCTTTCCTCACCCGCACTCAGCGCCGACACTTTGTATCTGGACGGTGAGCCTGTTGAAGAACTGAACGGAGCCAGCCAGCGGGCATGACAGGCTGAAGCCTGCCCCACTGGAGGCAGGCTGAAGCCTACCCTACTTAGCCGCCGTCGATGGTGAGGACTTGGCCGGTGATGAAGCCGGCGCGGGGGCTTGCGAGGAAGTCGATCGCGCCGACGATGTCATCCGGCAGACCGAGGCGGCCAAGCGCTGATCGACGGGCGACTCGCTCGCGACGCTCCGGCGATAGTGCAGCCGACAACTCCGTTTCGAGAAACCCCGGCGCGATCGCATTCACACGAATCCCACGTGGGCCGAGCTCCCGGGCAAGGCTCTTCGCAAACCCCTCAAGGCCGGCTTTCGTGGCCGCGTAGACCGAAAGCCCGGCGCTGCCGCGGGCGGCCACGACCGACGAGATCACCGTGACCGACGCAAACGTCGATCGCTCGACGAGCATCTGCCGCACCGCCTCGCGCACAAAAACGATCGACCCCTTCAAGTTCACCGCCAGCATCGAGTCGATCTCGGCGTCGCTTGCCGTGGCGAGGACGCCCTCGTGCGCGATCGCCGCATTCGCGATGCAATGATCGATCCGGCCAAAACGCTTCGCGACCCGCTCGACGAAGCCCCGCACGGCCTCGGAATCGGCGGCGTCGAGCTTTTCGGCGACGAGCCTCGGGCCGTGCTTCGCGGCGAGCGCGTCGAGGGCCGCGGAGCCCGAGCGGGAGAATGTAGCCACCTCGTCACCCCGCTCGAGCAGCCGCTCGACGATCGCCAGGCCAAGCCCACGCGAGCCGCCGGAGATGATGGAGGTGGAGTGCATGAAGGGAGCCTCGATCAGAGTGATTCCCAGTCTTTCTTTGAGATTCCCGCTTGCCGAAGCGTGTTTATCAGATTGCGGCGAGAGATCGGCCCAAAAGGAGGCATTCAACCAACCGGCTCTTCCTTGACCGTAAGCTCCAGACCGTCGATCACAGGCAGCGACAGATGGCGATGGATGCGAAAAACAATCCAGTCCTCCAAAACGCTTAGCAATTCGCTGCGGCACTCCTCGATGCTCTTCGCCGTTGCGAACACACCAGGACAGAGCGGAATCTCTCCGTAATACTCGCCATCTTCGGGGAGCAGCTCGTACACCGCGTGGCGGACCGCAGCATTCAGGTAGTCGGTCAACATGCACGACCTCAGCATGGAACGAAAGGACCGATAAATTATAGACAACTGCGTTGGCTAACGGCAGGCTGGAAGCCTGCCCCACCGGAGACAGGCTGAAGCCTGTCCTACTAGCGGCGGGGGATTTTGCCGGCGGGGGTGGTGACGAGCTTCTTCACGATGTCGAGCACGCGCGGGACGGCGTGGGGCTCGAGCCTTTCGCGGCAGACGGCTAGCGCGGCGGCGCGGACCTGATCGGCCGTGGAAGGCTCCGGCAGCGGATCGCTCACCACAATCTCCGCGGCCACAAGCTCGCCCGTGATCGCGCTTGGCATCCCATGCACCCGCGCATCGGCCACGCCCGGCACGCCGCGGAGCAGCTCCTCCACCCGCTTCGGATAGACCTTCGCCCCGCCCACCACGATCACGTCGCCACGCCGGCCTGTGAACTCAAACCGGTTTCCCTTCCGCTCCACGAGGTCGCCCGTGCCCACCTCGGCCGTGTCGCGGGAAAGTTGCACGAGCAACTCGCCATCGCGGCGCATCGAGATCCGCACGCCGCCGGGCAGCGGCTTCGCGAGCCACTCCGCCGGAAAGCCGGCCTTGCCGTCGGTCACGCGGAAGACCTCGCCCAGCTCAGTCGTGGCATAGACATGCGTGATCTTCGCCCCGGGAAAAAGCTCCTTCGCCTGCTCGAGCAGCTGCGCGTCGGCGGCCTCGCCGCCCAGCGTGATCCGATCGATCTTGAGGCCGGCAAGCGCGGCTCGATCGGCCGACGTGATCAGTCGGCGCAGGAGCGTGGGCGTGGCGGGCAGGATCGACACCTGCTCCTCGCCAATCGCCTTCACCACCACGTCGGGATCGCGCGACGACGGCACCACCACGCGGCCAGCCGTGAGCACCGCCTGCAGCCAGACCTGCAAGCCGGCCCAGCGAGTGGCGTCGTAGACCAGCAGCCAGCCGAGACCATGCCACTGCTCCGCGAGCCGCGCGGCGGCGAGCAGCGAATCCCAGGAATGTTCGACGAGCTTCGGCGGGCCGCTCGTGCCGCTCG
>JBIIQM010000046.1:0-22032 GCA_044342075.1 Pirellulales bacterium | reverse complement strand
ACACGCCAAAGACGAAGCAGCCCGGACTTTTTACGAACGGTTCGACTTCGTCCCGTCGCCATCCGATCCGCTGCACCTGTTCGTGCTCATCAAGGACCTGAAACGGATCCTTGGCAAGTAACGAACTGAGTGAAAAGGGGACGCAGCTCTTTTTCCAGGGCTGGCACTTCGTGGTCCGCCCGGATGCCGATCATCAGGTCTCGAGTTTTTTCAGATGGTTGACCCACACCCACACGATGCGGTGGCACGCGAGCCATCACACCGTCGGGACCGGCCATCTGTACCAAGGTCGATTCAAGGCGTTTCCCATCGAAGAAGACGACCTGGATCACGTCAACCAGCCCCAGACAACGGGCGAGGTGGAGGCGATCAGAAAAAGCATCGCACGCGGAATGCCCTTTGGGAACGATCGCTGGGTTTCGCAAACCGCAGCCCGCCTGGAGATCAAGCACACGCTGCGACCGCGAGGCCGGCCCGCCGCGAAATGAGCTGCGTCCCCTTTTTGCGTCCGTGCGGTGAATCGACGGTATAATCGCCGCACGAGATGCGGCGATTATGGCTTTCATCCACGAAACAAAGGGCTGGCCGAACCTTGATTGGGACGCCGGTGAGGTCACGCCCGGCCTTGTGCGGGCGAGGCACAAACAGGGGCTGCTCCTGGGCCGTATGCGGCAGTTGGGCTTCGCCTTGCAGACCGAGGCCGCGGTCGAGGTGCTGACAAGCGACGTCGTGCAGAGCTCGGCCATCGAGGGCGAGCGGCTCGACCAGGCAGATGTTCGCTCATCAATCGCGCGTCGTCTGGGCCTGCCCGACGGCGTGGCGCGGCGGGCGAATCGGGATGTCGAGGGCGTCGTGGAGGTCATGCTCGACGCCACAAGAAACCCGACGCAGCCGATCACCGAGCGGCGGCTGTGCGGCTGGCACGCAGCCCTGTTTCCAGTCGGCTACAGCGGCACGCGGCCGATCGCCGTCGGCACGTGGCGGCCCGTCGAGGCCGGCCCGATGCAGGTCGTTTCGGGGCCGATCGGCCGGGAACGCGTCCACTTCGAGGCGCCGCCCGCGGAACGGGTTCCCCGCGAAATGGCGAGATTCATCGAGTGGTGCAACGCGGAAGATGGCGTCGATCCGGTTCTCCGTGCCGCCATCGCCCACTTCTGGTTCGTCACGATCCATCCGTTCGAGGACGGCAACGGCAGGCTGGCCCGCGCGCTCGCGGATCTCTTCCTCGCTCGTGCCGATGGCTGCCCCGAGCGTTTCTACAGCATGTCGACCCGGATCGAAGCGGAGCGCAAGGATTACTACCGCATCCTCGAACGCACGCAGCGCGGAGGCCTCGACATCACCCCGTGGATGACCTGGTTTGTCGGCTGCCTCGACCGGGCCATCGATCAGGCTGATTCGCTCACCTCCGGCGTGCTCCGCAAGGCGGCGGTCTGGCGGCGGGTCCACGATGGGCCGCCGGTGAACGAACGGCAGCGACGGGTGGTCAACAGACTGCTCGACGGCTTCGAGGGCTTTCTGACCACGTCTAAATACGCGCGGATCGCCCGATGTTCGACCGACACCGCCCTTCGCGACATCGGCGATCTCGTGGAACGCGGCGTGCTCATCCGCAATGCCGCCGGCGGCCGCAGCACGAGCTACAGAATGGCCGACTAAAAAGGGGACGCAGCTCTTTTCCTCAGCGCGTACCGAAATGAGCTGCGTCCCCTTTTTTGGTGCCTTTTTTGGTAGATTGAGCATCATGCGAAACCTGATTGCTTTACTCGTGGCGGGCGTGGCGTGCGCGGCCGTCGGGGCCGAGCCGCGGCCCGTTCGCGTGCTCTTCTGCATCGCCGATGATGCCTCGCCCCACTTCGGCGCCTACGGCTGCACCTGGGCGAAGACGCCCACGATCGACCGGCTGGCTCGCGAGGGCGTCACGTTCGACCGGGCCTACACGCCAACGGCGAAGTGCTCGCCGTCACGGGCGGCGATCCTCACTGGCCGCTATCCCTGGCAGCTCGAGGCCGCGGCCAACCACAACCCGTTCTTCCCGCCGGAATACAAGGCCTTCACCGAGGCGCTCGCCGACGCGGGGGTGGCCGTGGGCGCAGCCGGAAAATTCTGGAGCCCGGGGGTGGCGAAGACGGCCGACAACGCGGATCGCAGTTGGGGCATTGGGCCGCCGGGCCTCGCGCAGTCTGGCCAGGCCGCGGACCGCTACCGGGAGTTCCTCGCCGGCCTCTCGTCAGACAAGCCGGCGTTTTTCTGGTTTGGCAGCCACCATCCGCACCGGCCCTACGCCCGCGACGCAGGCCTCGCCGCCGGCAAGAAGCCAGCCGACATCGACCGCGTGCCAAGCTACTGGCCCGACGACGAGATCGTGCGCCGCGACATGCTCGACTACGCCACGCGGATCGAGGCCTTCGACGCCGAGATCGCGGTGCTGCTCGACGTGCTCGAGAAGAGCGGCCAGGCCGACGACACGATCGTGATCGTGACGAGCGACCATGGGATGCCGTTTCCGCGAGTGAAGGGGCATTGCTTCGAGGCGGCCCACCGCGTGCCGCTCATCGTTTGCATGCCGCAAGGCCGCCGCGAGGCCGGTGGCCGGCGAGTGCAAGAGTTCGTGAACTTCGTCGACCTCGCGCCGACGGTCCTCGAACTTTTCGGGATCGCCGCGGATGCATCGGGTATGCGGCCGATCACGGGCCAGAGCCTCGTGAACCTGGTCGGCGGCCGCCCAGCCGCTGCCGGCAGGCCGCGCGATGCCACGTTTCTCGGTCGCGAGCGGAACGACGTGAATGGCCGTGCTGGCACGCCCTCGGGCCTCGGCTATCCGGCCCGCGGCATCCGCGAAGGCAACTATCTCTATGTGAAGAACTTCGCCCCGGAACGCTGGCCCTGCTGCGATCCCGACCTGGGGCTCAGCGACACCGATGCCGGGCCGACGAAGCAGTTCATCGCCGCCGCGGGGCAACTCGATCGGTTCTGGCAGCTTTGTTTCGGCCTGCGTCCGGCCGAGGAACTTTATGACGTCGCGAAAGACCCAGACTGCATCAAGAACCTTGCCGGCGACAGCACGCATGCAGCCGTGCGCACGCGGCTCGCGGACCGGCTCATGGCGGCGCTCCGCGAGCAGCAGGATCCGCGGGCGGCCGGGAAGGGGGATGCGTTCGACCAATACCCGGCGCCGCCTTCCACCAATCGCAAGAAGCCCGGGGCGAAGGAGTTGAATCCGGACCGCAACCGCGATGTCGTGGTCTACGGTGGCACGAGCGCCGCTGTGATCGCCGCGATCCGCGCCGCGATGCTCGGGGCCGACGTCGTCATCGTCTCGCCCGACAAGCATCTGGGCGGCCTCACGAGCGGCGGCCTCGGCTACACCGACAGCGGCAACACCCGCGCGATCGGCGGGCTCGCGCGGGAGTTTTATCGCCGCGTCTGGAAGCACTACCAGCAGCCGGAGGCCTGGAAGTGGCAGCCACGTGACACGTTTCGGGCCCTCGGTCAGGACGTGAAGGCGGCCGACACGGCCGACAACTCGATGTGGCTCTTCGAGCCGCACGTGGCCGAGCGGATCTTCGATGAGTGGCTCGCCGAGCATGCGATCGAGGTCGTGCGCGAGGCGCGGCTCAACCGCGAGCGGGGCGTGGAACTCGTGCCGGCGGCCGACGGTGCCGCAGCTCCCAAGATCGCTGGACCCAAGATCAAATCGATCACCACGCTCGCCGGCCCAGCTGGCTCGGCCCGACGTTTCGCGGGAAAGGTCTTCATCGACGCCACCTATGAAGGCGACCTCATGGCCGCCGCGGGCGTGAAGTATCACGTGGGCCGCGAGGCGAATTCCGTCTACGGCGAGGAATGGAACGGCAACCAGGTAGGCATCCTCCACCACTCGCATTTCTTCAAGGTGCCGGTCGACCCCTTCAAGACGCCGGGCGACCCGAAGAGCGGCTTGATCCCGCTCGTCTCTCCCGACCCACCCGGCACGCGGGGCGAAGGCGACAAGCGGGTGCAGGCCTACTGCTTCCGGATGTGTCTCACCGATCATCCCGACAACCGCATGCCGCTCGCAAAGCCGCAGGGCTACGACCCGGGCCGCTACGAGGTGCTCGCCCGCGTGCTCGCGGCCGGCTGGCGGGATGTGTTCGGAAAGTTTGACGCGATCCCCAACCGCAAGACCGACACCAACAACCACGGCCCCGTCTCGTTCGACCACATCGCGGCCAACTACGACTACCCCGAGGCCTCATACGAGCGACGGCGGGAGATCATCGCCGACCACGAGCGGTATCAGCAGGGGATGCTCTGGTTTCTCGCGCACGACGAGCGTGTGCCGGCCGACATCCGCACCCGCATGCAGCAGTGGGGGCTGCCGAAGGACGAATATGGCGACAACGGCCACTGGTCGCCCCAGCTCTATATCCGCGAGGCCCGCAGGATGATCGGCGAGGACGTGCTCACCGAGCACGAGTGCCTCGGCAAGCGTGAGGTGAAGAAACCGATCGGCATGGGCTCCTACGCGCTCGACTCGCATAACGTCCGCCGCTACGTGACGCCCGAGGGCACCGTGCAGAACGAGGGCGACATCGGCGTGCATCCGAAGCAGCCCTACCAGATCGGCTACGGCTCGCTCGTGCCGAAGCGGGGCGAATGCGGAAACCTGCTCGTCCCGGTCTGCCTCTCGGCGAGCCACATCGCCTACGGCTCGGCCCGGATGGAGCCGGTCTTCATGCTGCTTGGCGACGCGGCCGCCAACGCCGCTGTGCTCGCGGCACGCGCCGGTTCCGCGGTGCAGGACGTCGATTACCCATCGCTCCGCGGCCTGCTCGAATCGCAGGGGCAAATTCTCGAGATCCGCTGAACTCACTGCCTGGGCGGAGCAGAAAAGAGCTGCGTCCCCTTTTTCATACAGGAAACGGTTTCCATGAGCATCAAGACGGCCATCCTTACCGACACTCGCACACGGCTTGCCCTTGCTGCGCTTGCTCTCCTGCTTGCCGGGGCCTGCGAGGCGCGGGCGGCTGGCACGGATGCCAACGCTTCTCCGGCCGCTGACACCGGGATGATCACGCCGTCGGAGTGGCTCGAGGCCCAGAAAAAGCCGGCCTTCCGTGACGGCCACACGCTGCCGCGGCTGACGCGATACGGCTGGGTGCTGCCCACCGATGCGAGGATCGAGCTGGCCGAACACTGGGGCTATGCCATCGAGTTCGGCGGCTACGTGGATGACAAGGTCGTCGCCCGGCTCGACGATCCGAAGAGCGATGAATCGAAGCTGGCGGACCTCGCCAAGGCTGATCCCTCCCGCTATCCCGTCGCCGTCATCTGCTCGCGTCGGCTGCCCGCGGAGGAGGCGCCGGCCGACGCGTGGACCCGCGACCAGGATGGCAAGGTGTTGAACGGCAAGGCGCAATCCATGGACGGCACCCAGTGGAGCGAGGGCAAGGGAGCGATCTGGAGCCCCGAGGCCTCCGACGCCGTCTGGCAGATAGCCGGCGAATACCGGGCCGCCCCGCTGCGGGAACTGCAGAAGCGCGGCGTGCCAATCTCGATCGTGCTCAACGGCGGTGAATATGGCCTCGGCGTGCTCGGCTTTGCCAAGGGCGTCTGGTCGAAGGATCCGCGGGTCGCGGCGGCAGCGGAAAAAAATGGCGGCTGGCGAACCTACGCCTCGGCGAAAAAAGGACATGCCGAGCGGATCATCGCCGATGCCGTTCGCGCGGCGGTGCCCGACCGCAAGCTCTACATCTATTACACGGCCGGCGGCCGCACCCTCCGCAACAAGGATTGGTCGATCGACGATTGGGGGGCGACGTGGGAGCACATGCGCGGCGTGAGCGACCTGCCCTCGAGCGAGGTCTACTACCGCCATTTCAACGACGGCTTCACCGGTCGGCTCAACATGCTGACCTGCGCGCTCAATGCCGTTGCCGCGGAGATCGCTAGCGGTGATCCGCTCTCCTACAACTGGATCGCCGGCGGCTGGGTTCGCGGCAACGAGGCGAAGAACGTCGCCGACATGGACCGCTGGACCGGCTTTCTCAAGTGCTACTACACGGCCGGGATGCTCGGCGCGAATGTCGGCTACTACGAGTATCCGAAGGGCGGATTCGGCGTGAAGTTCCCGGCGAACGAGCCACCCGTCTGGCTGCGGCAGATGGCGGCCTCGGCCCATGTGCACGCGCTCTTTTCGCAGGCGGAGGATCTGGTGCGCAACGGCGACCTGCTGCCCGGGCCGATGAAGCACGCGATTTCGCCGAGCGACCCGGCCTACGAATTCCCGACCGGCGACGAGACGGCCCGCGTGCTCGTTCGCAAGCATCGCACGAGGCCGACGTGGCTGGTCACGGCGTGGGCGGCCGATGGACCGGACCGCGACGTGACGGTGACCGTGCCGGAACTCGGCCGGCTCTCGCTACGGGCCCGCGTCTGCGGCAGCGTGTATGAGGCCACACTTGCAGACGGCAAGGTCACGCTGACGCAGCTCGATGAGGAGGGCAGCACCTTCACCCGCGTGGCGCCGGGCAAGCCCGTCAGCCGGCCCGTCGATCTGACGGTCGCTCCGCCGCCGGCCGCAGGGCGGCTCGTGTGGCTGGCCGCGGATCATGGCGTGGCCAAGGACGAGTCGGGCAAGGTGTCTGCGTGGAAGAGCAGGGGAGGCGACGCGGGCAATCTTCCAGAGAGCCTGCAGAAGTTCTCCGTCGTGCAGACGCAAGCCGCGAAGCAGCCGCTCTGGGTGGCCGATGCGGTCAACGGCAAGGCCGGCCTCCAGTTTGAAAAGGGGAAAGTCCATCTCGCTGCCGATTTCAACGAGCAGACTGGAAGTGAGTTCTCCGGTCCGTTGACGGTCTGCGCCGTCTTCACCGGAGCCGTTCCCAAGGGTGACAACCGGGTCGTCGCGGGCGTCGTCGCGGGGGGCAACGATTACATCGCGGGCAAGGGCTTCAAGATCCGGGACGGCGACCCGTCGGCGATCGAACTGGCGAATGGGGTGTGGCTCGTCTGTTCGGGTGCGAAGCTCGACGCCCCACTCCAACGGCTGGGCCTCGGCGTCATGAATGGCGGCTCAGGGGGCCCAGGCTTCACTGGCGCGCTGACCGAAGTGCTCATTTACAAGGGCGGTTCGACGCCTGGCCGTCTGGCCCTGATCGAGCAGTATCTGAAGGCCAAGTACGGCCCGATGTAAAAAGGGGACGCAGCTCTTTTCGTCTGGGACGAAAAGAGCTGCGTCCCCTTTTTAGGTGAGGCCCGTGAGTGTGCCGGTGCTCGTGGCGAACTTGTCGGCCTCGATGCCCAGCCGCTGGAGGATGCTCACGAAGAGGTTCGGCAGCGGGGCGTTTGCCTGCTTGTCGAAGGCGAGATGCTGGCCGTGCTTGAATCCGCCCCCCGCGAGGAAGACCGGGAGGTTCTTCGTGTCGTGGTTGTTGCCGTTGCCGAGATTCGAGCCATAGAAGACGACCGTGCGATCGAGCAGCGTCTGGCCGTCCTCCTTCACCGCGGCGAGCTTGCCGAGCAGCTTCGCCAGTTCCTTGAACTCCGCCAGCTCGAGGTTTTGGAGTTGCTCGATCGCCTCCGGCCGGCCGACGTGGTGCGAGAGGTTGTGGGCCTCCATCGCGACGCCCGGGATGCGTTCGCTGAAACCGTCGAGCTTGATCATGAGCGTGATCAGCCGCGTGGAGTCGGTCGCGAACGCAAGATGGGCGAGGTCGTACATCGCCGCCAGTTTTTTCAGCAGGTATTCCTGGTCACTGGGCTCGGCCGCGCCCGGATTGGGCTTCGGCTTCTTCTCCCACTCCTCGGAGACGAGCATCCGCCGCTCCACCTCGCGGACGCTCGTGAAATACTGGTCGATCCGGTCGCGGTCGCCCGGGCCGAGCGACCTGCGGAGCGACGCGGCCCGGTCGGCCACGCTGTCGAGAATGCTGCGGCCGGTGCGGAGCCTGTGCAGCCGTTCCTCGACGGCGGCCGCGTCGCCGGCCACGAAGAGCGACCGATAGACCTTCGACGGGCTGTTGTCGGCCGGCACCATCACGCCGCTCGACGTGAAGGAGAGCGACTGATTGCCGTTCTTCGCCACCACGAGCGGCAGCGCCGGCACGCGGGTGTGGACGCCAATCCGCTCCGCGGCGAACTGGTCGAGCGAGATCGAGTTTTTGAACGAGGCCGTGCCGGGGTGCGGCGCCGCCGTGAGGAACGTGGCCTCGGCGGAATGGCCGCCCGTCACCTCCGGATGCGACGTGCCCGACACGATCGTGAACTGATCGCGAAGATCCTCGAAGGGCTCGAGGTAGGGCGTGAGGGCGAAGTCGCGGCCCGCCTTCTCGGGGAAGAAACTCTGCCCATACACGCCGAGGTTCGTGCAGACCGCCAGCAGCCGGCGGGGCTCCGGATCGGCTGGCTTGCCGAAGGCGGGCCGCATCGCGTCGAGCAGCGGCAGGGCGAGCGCGGCACCGGAACCCCGCAAGAGCGTGCGGCGGGAGAGCGTGGGCATGGTCAGAGCTCCAGGGACGTGGGCACGGGCACAGACTACTTCAGGTGAAAGAGATCGCTCTGCACGATCTCCTTGATCAGCGAGCGGAGGCCGTGCTGCGACGGCTTCGTCTTCTTCACGATCGCGTCGATCTCGTCGCGGTCGGAAAAGCGGATGCCGGATCCGGTGGCATAGACGACGAGCTGCTGCGCGAGGCTCCGCGCGATCGCATCCTCGTCGGCGAGGAGCAGCTTCTTCAGCTCCTCGATGTCGTGAAACGAACGGCCGTCGGCGAGCGTGCCGCTCGCATCGACCTCGGCCCCAAGCCGGACCTTCGATCGTAAACGCCACGGATTGCCCGCCATGCTCACGACCTCGATGGAGGGCTCTTCGGCCTTATCCTTGCCCCGCCGGATTTTCTTGGGAGCGCCATCGAGCCGATACCGGTCGCGCCGGCCGCCGATCGGATCGAAGCTCTCCATCGCGAGGCCATAGGGATCCATCTTGTCGTGGCAGACGGCGCAGGCCCGATCGGCCCGGTGCATCTCCAGCATCTGCCGGATCGTCGTGGCCCCCGTCGCGTCGGGCTCGATCGCGGGGATGTTGGGCGGCGGCGGCAGCCGGGGCACGCCGAGCAGCCGCTCCATCACCCACACGCCCCGCAGCACGGGCGACGTGGCCGTGCCGTTGGCCGTCACCTTCAGGATCGAGGCCTGCGTCAAGAGTCCGCCGCGGGGCAGGCCGGCGGGAACCTTCTGCTCGCGGAAGGCCGCGCCGCGGACGCCCTCGATGCCGTAGAGCTGTGCCAGCCGCTGGTTGACGAGGATCGTGTCGGAGTCGATGAACTGGCCGACGCCGAGATTTTTGTCGAGAAGCCGCCGGAAAAAGCCCCGCGTCTCCGCGAGCATCGAGTCGCGGAGCCACGGGTCGAAATCGGGATAGAGATCGGGGTCGGGGGTGGTGAAGTCGATCTCGCGAAGCTGCAGCCAGTCGTCGAGAAAGTGCTCCACGAACCGGTCCGATTTCGGATCCGCGAGCATCCGCTCGACCTGCGCCGTAAGCACCTCCGGCCTGGCGAGCGTGCCCGATGAGGCGAGCTTCAGGAGTTGCTCGTCGGGGGGCGAATCCCAGAGAAAAAAGGAGAGCCGTGACGCGAGGGCATGGGGCCCGAGCCGGGCGGGCTTGTCGGCGGCCTGCGGCACGCCCGACTCGAGCCCGATGAGCAGGAAATCGGGAGCGCAGAGGATCGCTCGATAGCCCGCCAGCATCGCCTCTTCGAACGGCCGATCGGCGGCCAGTTCTGCCTCGACGATCTCGAGATAGGGCCGCAGTTCGCCCGCCTCGACGGGCCGCCGGAAGGCCCGGCCGGCGAAGCCGCTGAGAAGCCCCGCCGGCTCCGCCGAATCTCCAAACAATCTACGGTGGCTCTCGGGGAGGCCCGGGTCGAGTGGCCCATCGATCTCGAAAAAGTCGTAGGCGATCGCGGGTCCTTCGTAATCAGTGACACCGTTCGTGGTCGACCAGTTCGCGGGGCCGCCGGCCGGCAGCGTCATCGCGTGGAATGAGATCCGGTCGCCCGGCATGAGGAAGGCCGTGAACTCGTGGATGGTGGGCTCGAGCGACGGCGCGTCGAAATAGCCGATCGGCCGGCCACGCAGCGAGCCGCGGACGATGTGCGTGAAGTCGCCGTCGCCATAAAACTCCGTGTATTCGCGCACGGTACGGACGGGGACCGTGTTTTCGCGCGGCGCGGCCTGCCATTTGCCCTTGTCGTCTTTGGTGAACGGCGCGTCGAAGGCCTGATACTGGTTGATCGTGTCGAGCCGTGCAGGGCCGGCCTTCGCTCGCTCCCACCGCAGGCCCCAGATCGAAAACCGCACCTTGTAAAAACCGGCGACCGGCGGCTCGAATCCGTCGGGCTGGATGCCCTCGGGCTGGTGGGCCCCGATCACACCGGTGAAAACGGCGACCGAGTCAGCTGAGCCACCGAACGACGCGGCCCGATAGCAATTGCCGGGATTGCCCACCGGATCGCCGACGATGTGGGTCGAGAGGCCCGGGGCAAGCTCGCGGCCGATCAGCGGGGCGCCACAGTGAATATTCACGGCACCGCGGACCGTGCCCTGATCGATGGCCTTTCCGTGCCAGACCTTCCGCTCCGGCGGCTTTGCGTCGCGCACGACCGCCTGCGCGAGCGCGGCGGTGGCCGCCTCCAGATACTTCTGCATCTGGACGTAGGAGATGTCGAGGGCGCCTGCCACCTTGTCGAAGCCATGCTTGCGGCCGTCCTCGGGCAGCAGCTCCTTCACCGCGAGCGTCGGCAGGGCGAAGAGATCGCGGAGCGTGTTTTCGTATTCGATCCGGCTCATGCGGCGGATCGTCGTGCGGCCGGTGCCGGCGGCGGCCTGCGCCTCGGCGGCCGTGATCACCGGCTCGATCGCCGCGATGAACTCCCTGCTGTCGGCTGCGGAAGGCTGGCTGGCATCCGCCGGCGGCATCTCGCCGTCGCGGACGCGATCGTGCACGCGGACGAGGATGCGGAGCGCATCGGCCGATGCGGCCGCTTTGGCAGGGTCGAGCGGCAGCGTGTCGAGCCGCAGGCCGGCCTCCTGCACGTCGGGGCCGTGGCACTCGATGCAGGTGGTGGAGAGAAACGTGGCGACGGGGCCGCTCCCCGCGGCCACGACGGGCCAAGCGAAGACGAAGAGAGGGACAAAAAGGGGACGCAGCTCTTTTCGCAACATTCGCCTCCAAAAGCCCCTCGCGGAAGCGAGTGGGATGACGCGAGCCATCACCATCCGAGGATCGGAAAAGAGCTGCGTCCCCTTTTTGAACCCTAGTTTATTACGGGGATTTCTCGCCCCGCATCCTGCTTTCGCAGGATATGGGCCATGGGGGCCGGGAGCGTACTGTGGAAGCTTCGACTCATGCACCGAGACCCAGCGCCCATCCAATCCGGAGAATATTCATGATCCACGCGTCTCGCCGGCAAAAGCTCTCCATCGCGGTCGCCCTCATGGCCGCATGCTGGGTCGTGACTCCAGCCGCACAGGGGGCGGTTTCGCTCACCGAGCAGGGCCAGCCGCGGGCGGTGATCGTGCACAACGGCCACACGGCTCTGCCGACCGAGGTGAGGAGCAACCGCGATGCCAAGTTCATGAAGCCGCCGGCCGACGCGTTGAACCACTATCTGAAGCAGATCACCGGCACGGAGCTGCCAACTGTGGCGACACTGGCGGAAGCCGAAGGTAAACCGACGATTGTCCTGGAACTGGTGGCCAAGGTGCCGGGCGCGAGCGATCGCCCCACCGGCCCGCAGGCCTATCGGATCAAGGCCGACAGCAACCGCATCACGCTGACGGCGGCCACGCCGCTCGGATTGAACAACGCCGTTTATGGCCTCTTGGAAGATCACCTCGGCTGCCGGTTCTACACGTTCGCCCGCAAGGGGCTCTCCTACGCCGGGCCGGGCTATGAAGTGGTGCCGAAGCGGCCGACGCTCGCGCTCGACGCGATCGACGATCTCCAGGAGCCGGCCTTCGCCAATCGCGGGTTCATCTTCTGGATGGGGAGCTATCCCTGGATTCTCCAGAATCGCGGCGTCGGCACGCCGGGCGATAGCACGAGCGCCGCGTTGGCCGCCGGGCACAACATGTATGACCTCCTGCCGCCGCAGGACAAGAAAGTTGGCAATGAGACGATCAAGGGATTGCTCGCCGACCATCCCGAAATCTACTCGCTGAACCATGCCGGCAAGCGCGAGCCGGACTGGGCCCATGGCATCTGTGGCACGAATCGCGAACTACCGGCGCTTCTCGCGGCCGGTCTGGAGCGTGACATCAAGCGGCGGGTCGAGCACAGCGGCGGGAAGGTCGATTGGTCGCTGCCGTTCTCCGCGGCGCAGGGGGACGGGTTCAGCGGCTGCCAGTGCGCGGACTGCCGGAAGCTCGTGCAGGAGCAGCAGTCGGAAGCCGCGCCGCTGATCCTGGCCCTCAACAAGACGATCGAGATCGTCAAGAAGAACTATCCCGAAGCCCAGGTGATCACGTTTGCCTACTTCGAGTCGCTCGACGCGCCGAAGACGCTCGTGCCGCACAAAGACCTTTGGATCAATATCGTGTCGAGCGCCCGGAGCCAGAATTCCGCCGGCGACCAGGTCGGGTCGATCGCCACGAGCCCCGCCAATCGCGACTACGCCAAGTCGATCAGGGACTGGCCGAAGATCGCCCCGAATCGGGTCACCGTCTGGCACTGGGATACCTACCGATCCGAGTGGCCGTCGGTCTTTTACGTCGCGGAAAACCTGCGGTTCATGCGTGATAGCGGCGTCTACGGGATCAACCCGCAATTCTGCGGCGGCCCGTGGACCGATCTGCTCGCCTGGCTCTATCTCAAGCTCGCCTGGAACCCGGACCAAGACGCCGACAAGCTAATCCGGCAGTATCTCGACGACAATTACGGCCGCGAGGCCGCCGCGCACGTCTGGGACTATCTCAAACTGGCGCAGACCGCCTACGCCGACAGCCTGCATGTGCCGAGCGCCGT
This sequence comes from Pirellulales bacterium, assembly GCA_044342075.1. Taxonomy (GTDB): domain Bacteria; phylum Planctomycetota; class Planctomycetia; order Pirellulales; family UBA1268; genus RGVT01. The sequence goes on along the minus strand of JBIIQM010000046.1, from coordinate 9,029 downwards.
CCGCTGGAGCGGCTGGACGGAACTCACGCGGCAGAAGATTTTCCAGCCGCACCTCGAGAAGATGACGCGGGCGATGGATCAGGCCGTGGCGGCGGCGGAGAAGGCTGGCGACAAGGCACGCCTGGCCAATCTGCTCACGGCCCGCGGCGGTTCGCTCGATCTCATCACACTCAACGATGTGGCCTGGAACGGCAAGCCATGGGGCACCGTGAAGAATCCGGTCGACGGCAAGAAGTGGTTCGTGGCCGGCGGCGACGCCCGCGTGCCCGCCTGCCTCGCGCGGGCGAAGCAGGGCATCCAGGCCGACGGCGGCGGCGAACATGGCGTCTTGCGGACGATCGCCTCGTATGTCGCCGGCCAGGGCGGCCCGGTGGTCGAGCTCGAGGGCAAGGGGCTCGCGGCGACGGTCTGTCCGGATCTCAAGGGGCAGATCGTGAGCGTCGTCGATCGCAGCAGCGGCAAGGAACTGCTCTCCGTGCAGGGAGCGAACAGCGGCTATGCCGACGAGTTTGCGAGGGTGAGCAGCCAGATCTGGCTGCCGCCGGCGATGGCGGAGGCTGGGCTTGCCAAAGCGGGTGACAGAGACTGGACGACCCTCTGGAGCGAGTTCAGCAATCCATCCCGCGACAGACTCGAGACCGACGTGACACTGTCGCCGCCCTTCTACGGATTTGATCCCAGCCGACACCTGCGACGCACGGTGAGCATCACCGACGCCGGGCTGCAGATCGAACGCGCCTACGCCGGCAAGCTCGACAACCCCAATCGCTTCAGCACCCGCTGGCTCCTGGCGCTGCCCGAGCCGAAGCTCGCGAAGGTGGCGGTGAAGGGGGGCGGCATCGACAAGCTCCTCGATCTGCGCTACGCGGTGGCGGGCGGCATCAAGGGTGTGAAGGCGGGCGAGCGGCTACCCGGCGCCGATTACTTTGACGAGCGTTTCGATTCGGTCATCGCCGTCTCCGACGCCGAAGCGGTCACGCTGCCGGTGAAGCCGGACGCGGGCGGGCAGATCACCGTGAGCGTCGATCGCGGCGACGGCCTGGCGGCGATCCTGACCACGCCGGCCGCGGGCTGGGACTCGATCGAAATCAAGCCGGTGGTGGACAAGCAGCACGTGCTGCTGACGCTCGTCGGCACACCGGCGGCCAAGGACGCGACGGCCGTCGAACTGCCGGTGCAGACGCTCACCGCGAAGGCCGTGCCGGCGGCACCGCGAGCCCCCGCCGTGGCCGACGCATCGGCTGCGTCGGGCCAGACGGCCGCGGCGCCCACACCGCCCAAACTCAAAATCACCGGGAAGAACACGGCCATCAACGAGCTCGACGGCGCCGAGCTGGTCTGGATTCCCGCCGGCGGGTTCCTGCGGGGCAGCCCGGCGGGCCGGGGCGCCGGCGACGAGCGGCCGCAGAAAACGATCGAGCTCGATGGCTACTGGATCTACAAGCACCCCGTCACGGTGGCGCAATATCAAAAGTTTTGCGCGGCCACGGGGAAGAAGTTTGAGCCGACGTGGGGGCAGGCCATGCATTCGGGAAGCAAGGCCGACGACGGCGTCTATCCGGTGCAGGCCAGTTGGTACGAGGCCGAAGCCTACGCGAAGGCGATGGGCGCGGCGTTGCCGACCGAGGCGCAGTGGGAGAAGGCCGCCCGCGGCACCGACGGCCGGGAATACCCGTGGGGCAACGAGTGGGAGCCCGCGAAGTGCGCGAGCATGGAAGAGACCCTCTACACGTTTTCATCAGGGTTCCGTCCCGTCGGCAGTTATCCGGCCGGCGCGAGCCCCTATGGCGTGCTCGACATGGCCGGCAATACCTGGGAATGGGTCGCCGACTGGTATCGCTACGACGCCTACCAGACAGCCCCCGACAAAAACCCGACCGGCCCCGCGCAGGGCACGCACAAGGTGCTGCGCGGTGGCTGCAGCCTCTACGACGAGCGGTTCAGCCGGACGGCCGCCCGGATGATCCAGCCACCGCACGTCCGCGACTGGACCTGCACCGGATTTCGGTGCGTGGTCAACGCCCCCGGGCCGTAATAGTTTCGTTTATTCCCAGAGGCGGAGCAGCGCGTCGCCGCGTAGTTCTCCGCTGGGAGGCGATTCCTGCGACTCGGCCGCCTGGACGGCAGCCGCGAGCTTCGTCGCATCGAGCGTTCCCTGCTGGAGCTGCTCGAAGCCATCGAGCCACACGCTGCGCACGGCCTCGGTGAGCGGCTCGTCAAGCCGCGCGTCATACCCGGCGAAGAACCCCTTCGTGCCGAAATACTGCGCAGCGGGCGTGAGCGGGCCCTCGTTGAAAAACGTGACGAGGTGGCCCTTTTTCACGAGCGTGCGGACGAGCAGATCCGCATCGAGCGCTCCGGGCGTGGTGCGATGCTGCTTCGCCAGTGCGGCGGCGAAACCGGCCGCCTCGCCGATCTGCATCCACACCGGCTCGAGACGCACGGCGCCCCACGCGACGTGCGTGGCGCTCAGGCAGACGGGCACGACCAGGTTGTCGATCTCCTGCGGCAGCAGGCAGCGATAGGGCACCTGCGCGGGCCGCGACTCCTCGGTGAGGATGAGTTTGCCGTCGTATTCGTAGCCGGGGCGGCGGTCGGTGGTGCAGTCGTGCGAGTCCATACACCAGTCGGTGAAGGCGATGCTGTCGGCATGGATCGGAGGCCGTGCCTGGCCGGCCGCGGCCATGTTGTCGTGCTCGGTGAAGACCTTCCGGCCCACGATGCGGCGGGCCTCGCGGACATAGATCTCGTAGGGCAGGTTGTCGTTGTCGGGGAATTCATCGAGCGGCAGTCCGATGCGGCGAAAGCCGTCGCGCGTCGCAGCCGGCACCGACTCGTCGTTTTGCAGGAAATACATGAGCCCGAGCGCGAAGCGGGTGTGCCGGGCGATGATCTTCTCCCGCTCCGGCCAGGTGGCCTCCGGGTATGCGTGGTTCTCGCCGGGCAGGATGGCGCTATTCCAGCTGCTCTTCCCGTTGATCGCGCCCGCGTCCAACCCCTTGCGGTTGTAGTTCACATAGGCTTCGCGGTCGTAGCCGGGCGGCTTCTCCGGCAGGCGGATCTTGCCCGGCTCATTGCTGACGCAGAAGCGGTGGTTGTAGGCCTGGATCGCACCATCCGCGGTGTGCGGGCTCGTCGGATCGATGCTGCCCTGGGCGTGGGCGTAGGGGTGGAGATTGAGCCGCCCCTCGAGCGCCTCCTTCGGCCCCTGCTTCGAGACGATGTTGGTGAACACCTTCCCCGCATGCGGCTCGGCGAACTCCGCGCGGCTCTCGCGGCCGACGCGATACGGCACCTTCGCGACCGCCGCGAGGTCGCCCTCGTAGGTGGCATCGACAAACGTGCCGCCGCTCACCGTGATGTCGTTCGTCGTGCCGTATGCGCGCAGCGTCAGCGTTTTCACAAGCGGCCCCTCTCGCGTCACCGCCGCCGGATGGTGGAAAAGCAGCGTGGTGATCCTGGATTCTGCCGACACGAGCCTGTTGAAGAGCCGCTCGGCCACGGACGGCTCGAAGCGGCTCATCGGATAATGCGTCTGCGTGTAACGCGCCGCGGCGAACTGCGGCGAGTGGTCGCCGTAGGTCTCACGGTAGTGATCCTCGATCATCCGCGCATATTCATCGAAGATCGGTGACCTCGGCCCGCCGTAGAGGGCGTCCCACTGCATCAGCCCGTTGGTCAGCATGCCACCGAGGTGACCGTTGTGCTGGACGAGCAGCGCCGTCAGCCCCTCCCGCGCCGCCCGCACCGCACAGGCGATGCCGCCCGGCGTGCCGCCGATGACGACGAGGTCGTACTGTCTTCCATTCACCTCCGCTGCCCTGCTGGATCGCACGGGCGTCATCGCCAGGGGGCTGCCGGGCAGCGCCCTCCACATGCTGTCGAGCACTGCACCACGGGTGCGATCGGTTGGCGGCGAGTCTTGGCCCTCAGCGCGGTGCACCTGCCTGGCGAGGTCGGCGGGGTCGAGCGTGCCCTCGCGCAACGCGGAGAGACCGCGTTCCCAGACCGCCTGCGTGGACGCCTTCAGCGGCTCGTCGAGCCGCGCGTCGTACCCGGCGAAGAAGCCCTTCGTGCCGAAATACTGCGCGGCTGCCACCCGCGGGTCGTCTGCGCCGACGTCGAGATCGTTGAAGAAACTGATCATCACGCGGCCGGTGGCAAGCTTGCGGATCAAGAGGTCGGGGTCGAGTTTCGCGGGAGTCGTCCCACCCTTCACGGCGAGTGCGGCGGCATGCCCTGCGCTTTCGCCGAGCTGCATCCAGACCGGTTCGAGACGGATGCTCCCCCAGCCGACGTGCGAGGCGCTGATGGCGACGGGCACGAGCAGGTTGTCGATCTCGTTCGTGAGGATGGAGCGGTAGGGCACCTGCGCGGGGCGGGACTCCTCAGCGATGAAGAAGATGCCGTCGAGATTGCTTTCGCCCGCTCTCCGAGGGAGACAGGCGACGGAGTCCATCGGCCAGTCGGTCATGGCGATGCTGTCGGCGTGGACCGGCGTGCGAGCGATGCCCTCGGCGACGAGATTGTCCTGCTCCTTGAAGACGTAGCGGCCGACGAGACGGCGGGCCTCGCGGACGTAGATCTCGTAGGGGACGTTGCGATTGTCGCGGAACTCGTCGGCGGCGAGGCCGTAGCCGGCAAACGCCTCGCGCTCGCCGGCTGGCGCTTCGGGTTCATTCTGCAGCCACCAGAGCCGCATCAGCATGGCGTCGAGGTATCGCTTGGCGATGGCCTCGCGGGCAGGCCAGTCGGCACCGGGATACCCGGTCTGCGGGCCGATGAGCCGGCCGCCATTCCAGGCGACCTTGCCGTTGGGCAGATTCGGCACGAAGCCGCCACCGGCGGCGGCTTCGGCGATCGCGGGATCGTAGTTCGCCGGCTTTTCAACCATGATCCGGTTCACCGGATCGCGGGTGAGGATGAGCCGGTAGTTGTAGGCCATCACGGAATCGTCGGCCTCACCGCTGTGCGGGCCTGCGATGATCTCGCCGGTGGCATGGCCGATAGTGCGGATGTTGAGCGTGCCCTCGTCGGCGGCTTTCGGAAAGCCGCGCTGGCCGGGTTCCTTGTCACGCTCCTTCGTGTAAATGACGCCCGCATGCTTCTCGCCATATTTCTCGCGTGACTCGCGACCGACCTGCGTCTTCACGCCCGCGGCCGCCATCAGATCGCCCTCGTACATCGCGTCGGCGAACACCTTGCCGCTCACGGTGATCGTGCCTTGGCCATGCAGCGGCTGGAGCGTCACACTTTTGAGCACGGCCCCCTCGCGGTTCGCCGTGGAGACGACGTGGCCGAGCAGTACGGTGAGCGACTGCTCCCGCTCGACTATTCCGTTGAAAAGCAGTTCGGCAACGCGGGGCTCGACCTTCGCCCGATCAATGTGGGCACGGCTGGTTTTGCTCGGCATCGAGAGGATGTGCTGCGGCGAGCCCTCGCCGTATCTATCGCGGTAATACGCCGCCGCACCCGTGATCATCTCGCCATAGAGAGGCGAGCGCAGGCCATCGTAGGTGGCCTCCCAGCCGCCGGCGCCGCTGGTGATGAAGCCCCCCAGATGCCGAGTGTGATTGACGAGCAGCACGCGGAGGCCCTCCCGCGCCGCCCGCACCGCGCAGGCAATGCCGCCCGGCGTGCCACCGATGACGACGAGGTCAAACGACTTGCCATTCACGTCTTCCGGCTTCGCGGCATTCTTCGGGGCCTTGGGCGGCGGAGCCGGCATGCGCAGGATTTGCCCATCGGCGACGAGCCGCGCCGCGAGCTTCGCGTAGTCCACGGCCTGCACTGGCACGCCGTCGTCGATCGCCATCGCGGCCGCGGTGGCGGCGGTCTGGCTCGACACCATGAACACCGGCTCCATCCGGATGCTCGAGAAGGCGACGTGGCTGGCCGAGAGTGCGAACGTGACGAGCAGGTTGTCGCACTCGGCCTGCTTGGGCACGATCGCCCGGTAGCTGATTCCGTAGGGGTCGCCGGTGCCGCGGCCTTCGGCCAGCTTGCCTTCGCGGGTCACCACGCCGTCCTTGACGATCCGCCGGATCTCGTGGGCGTCGATGCCGTAGCTGCCGAGGCTCACCGGATCAGCGGCCTCCCGCTTGCCGCAGACGTGATGCTGGGTCATCACGAGGTCGCCGATCATCCGCCGCCCCTCGCGCACGTAGAGCTGATGGGGCCAGCCGCCCGTGTCGCGAAACTCGTCGCGGGGCAGGCCGAACCGCCGCATGTCGGCCCGCACCTTGGCGGGCACACGCGGGTCGGTGGCCAGAAAGTGCAGGAGCCCACGCTGGTGATGCTCGTGCTCGCGAAACAGCTCCTGCCGCCGCTCGGGGCTGGCCTCGGACCAGCCCCAGCTCGCGCCGGGGAGATTCCCGCCGAACGTCGCCGTATTGAAGTCGTATTTCTCGTTTGGCACGGGATCGTGCTTCGAGAACCAGCGGAGGTCCATGTCGTCGCCGTTGGCCAGGCAGGCCTCGATGAACCGCGCGACGATCTCGTAGCGGGCCGGGGCGTAGCCGGGGGGCGGCTCGATCGGCAGCCGGTCGGCGGCGGTGGTGAGGCAGAGCCGGAAGCAATAGGCCTGAACGCCCGGGGCCGCCTCGCCGGGCGTGCCGGGGTCGCCGGGATTGATCAGCGGGAGCAGGCCGCTCGAGGCGTCGCCCTTGCGCACGTAAGGGTCGAGCGGGAAGTCGCGATCCCAGACGCCTTGGCCGCTCGGCTTGCGGCCGTTTGGCCCCGGCTGCTCGTGCGGCGCTCGCGGACGGCACCAATCGGCATAGAAGATGCCGGCCAGCGACTCGTCATACTTGTCGCGGCCTTCGCGGGTGAGCGTGTGCGAGACGCCCGCCGCGGCCATCAGGTCGCCCTCGTAGGTCGTGTCGATGAACATCTTCGCCGCGATCTCTCGCCGCGTGCCGTCCTGGCCAGCGACGACGATGCGGCTGATCCGCGGCCCCTCCTTGGCCACCTCGACGAGCCGCGCGTCGCGGAGCACGGGCACTCCCGCCTCCTTGATGAGCTCCTCGAACACCTCCTCGGCCACGTGCGGCTCGATCGCGTACGCACCGCCGGTGCCGCCGCCGCTACCGCCGACCGCCTTGTGTGGCTCATCCCAGGCGAGTTTCTTGCCGTAGCGTGCGACGAGCCGCGTGAAAAACTCCCGCGTGAGGCCGCCGACCGTTCGTGGATCGCCGATGTCTACGGCGGAGAGGCCGCCCGATGTCATGCCGCCGAGGTGCCGCCCCGGCTCGATGAGCACCACGCGCTTCCCCATGCGGGCCGCCTGCACGGCCGCGGCCACGCCCCCCGATGTGCCGCCATACACGGCCACGTCGACGGCGACGTCGGCAGCCGGAGCGAGGGCCGCCCCGAACGTCAGGCACAGCGTGGCAACGAGCGTGATGAATCGCACAGCATCCTCCGCAGCGAATCGCGAATGAAAACGTGAAATATCATATCGGAGCGACCGCCCTTGCACGAGCCACTCTCCGCAGCGGCGGGGCACCCCGAAGCCCTTCGCGGAAGCGAACGGGGTGACGCGGACCATCACCGTCGAGGCCTTTCAACCATCCAAGCAATCGAGCACCCACGCCGATCATGATGGCCACGCGTCATCCCACCTGCTGCCGCAGGGGGCTTTTGGTGCGCCCGAGCGATGAAAAGGGGACGCAGCTCTTTTCCGCCCGCGAGTCGCGGTGTGGAACTCACGCTGCGCGATAGATGCAGATACCGACGCGGTCGATGTGATCCCGTAATGGCTGGTGTCGGATGCGGTCGAGGGGCTGAACATCGAAGCGGTAGGGCAACGGAAGATCTTCCAACTCTCCCGCGATCGCCTCCGCCTGCAGCGGCGTGACATCACCCCCGATGGCGAGATCGACGTCCGAATGATCGTGCGACGTGCCCTTGGCACGCGACCCGAAAAGCATGACCGACGCAACCTCCGGGTGGTGGCGAAAGACATCGCAGACGAGGGCGAGTTCGGCCTCCGTGAGCTGGGGTCGGCTCATTCTGCCCTCCTGCCGGCGAGAAGGTCTCGCACCTGCCCGAAGGCGGCGAGGTATCGGTCGTGAATGGCTTCCACGGCTTCCTCGAAGTTCGCAGGGTCGTAGGTGTGGGAGAGCAGGTTCCGGTGATCGATCATGTCGATCCAGGTCTGCCCATCGGTGATAACCCGCGCGGCAAAGGCTTCCTTGATCACCTGTCGTGGCGTCACTGCAGCGAGCATCATCCCGCTCTGCTCGAGATAATCCTTGATCGTTTTCCACGCCAGTTCCAATGTGTATTCAAACCGCTGGACGACTCCCTCCTTTTCCAGCTGGTTGAGCGCGGAGGGGCCGTGGGCCAGAGCCTCACGCAAAAGCGACAGCGCCCGATCAAAGTTTTCGAAGCGCTGCTGCCAGCGGATGTCGCGGGGAGGTTCCATAAGTGGTCTCTGATGCGATTGTACTTCCCCGGTCACCAAAAGGGGACGCAGCTCTTTTTCGGCGTAACAGCGTGGAAGCGCGACGGAGTGTGGAGTCGCGGCGAGTCATCCCACCGGCTTCCGCCGGGGGCTTCTGGTGAGAGCGGCGCAACCTGCTTCCCCAAAGCCCCTCGCGGAAGCGAGTGGGATGACGCGGGCCATCAACATCCGGGCGTTTGCCTCGCACGAATAGGGACGCAACTCTTTACGACTCCGTGCCCCGCCGGTATGCTTCCGTGTGACATATCACACCCGGAGAGCGGCCCATGCCACGCATCCTTGCGACCCTCGTCTTGATCCTCGCGGCCACGCAGGCGGCGCTGGCGGCAGCGGCAGCCCCGGCGGTCGAGGCGGTGCTCAGCCACGAGATCGTGCCCGCGACGGCGGAGGCGAAGCGGAATGGCGAGGCCGCTTTCATCCCGCTCAAAGACGGTTCGCTGCTTCTGCTCTACGGGGCCCACTCGAAGCCGGGCGACTGGGACCGCGGCGAGATCCGCCAGATCCGCTCCCGCGACGGCGGGAAGACCTGGTCGCAGCCGGAGACCGTTTTCAGCGATCCCAA
>JBIIQM010000007.1:0-58970 GCA_044342075.1 Pirellulales bacterium | reverse complement strand
GCTGACTTCGCTCCGCCATCCTGGCTGCGCTTGTCAGCATACGCCGGCTCCCGGGGCACGGGTCGCCCGAGGCCTCCCTCTTAGTAGGACAGGCTTCAGCCTTTCTAATTGATGACAGGCTGAAGCCTGTCCTACTTCAAAAGCGGGTAGGCACTGGGCTGCCTGAGCCCTCTCGCGGGCTATGGAAGCGAGCGTAGGCAGGATGCCGAAGCGAAGCGGACATGCAGTGAGCGAAGGACAGGATGTCCGTAGCGAACGTCCGCCGAGAGGGCTCAGGCAGCCCAGTGCCGGGTTGGGCGAGTTGACGAGCGTGTTACAGGATGCCGCCGTGGGTGCGCCACGGGGTCATGTGGGAGGGCTGGTCGAGGAACCAGATCCGCTCCCATTCGTCGGTGATCGCCCGCAGGTCTTCCGACGTGTAGATGAGCTGTTGGGCGCGGCGGATCGGGTCGCCGGAATACATCGGAATGAGGCAGCCCGTGCTCGTGGAAAGAAGCACGCCCGCAAGCAGGATCCAGCCAGCCTTCCTCATCGCTCCGTCCTCCGTGACCTCGTGATCCCGTCAGCCGGGATCACCCGCCAGGTTGTGTGTTGATCTACCTGATTTCCGGCTGCCGACGCGATGCCAGCTCGCCGTTTCCCAAATTCCCCAAACTTGTCTCCCAGCCTATGCCTGTCCCTGGCCCGGCTGGCTCGACTCGGTTCCTGATTCGTTCGTGAGCTCGTCGCGAGCAGTCGCATCCTCCGCATGGGTGGGGTGAGCCGCCTCGCGGTCGAGTTCGCGGACCCGCGCCTCCATCTCCTTACCCGGTTTGAATGTCACCACGCTTTTCGCCTGGACCGGCACCTTCTCGCCGGTGCGAGGGTTCCGGGCCATGCGGGCTTCCCGCTTCTTGATCTGGAACACGCCGAAATTTCTCAGCTCGATCCGACCCTCCCGCACGAGCGCCTCGATGAGGGCGTCGAACGTTCGCTGCACCAGTTCCTTCGTGCGCAGCTGGGGGAGATCGATCTGTTCGGCGATGGTCCGGACGATGTCTTTCTTGGTCACGGCTCCGGCGCTCCCGACGATGGGAATTTGACCGAAGCCTATTGCTGGCAAAGACTAATGTCAACAAGCGGCCCTGTTCGACAGCCTGTCGACACCGATCCTTCCAGCCTCTTTATCGGCGGCATAACCGGCAAACTTGACCCAATCGGAAAGGTGGCGACGGCCGGGCCAAAAGTGGGTTTCCGCGGCTTGGACAGCGGGTCGGAGGGGCGTTCTTGGGGCTTTGGGAAAACCCACTACACTCGGGTGTTTCCGGCCTCCAAAAACGCCCCGCCCATGTCCCAACCCGACCGGCCAGTCCCGCCTGCCCACGTGCCGGCCCCCGATCTCTCCGTGTCGCTCGGCCGGCTGCGGCTGCCCAATCCGATCATGGTGGCCTCCGGCACGTTCGGCTATGGCCGCGAGATGGTCGGCTTCGTGGATCTGCGACGGCTTGGCGGCGTCGTGCCGAAGACGATCACGCCGCTGCCCCGGCAGGGCAACGTGCCGTGGCGGACGGTCGAGACCGCGTCGGGGCTGCTCAACTCGATCGGTCTCGACAACGACGGCATCGACTCGTTTCTCGTGAAGCTGCTCCCCTGGCTCGTTGGCTGCGGCGCGCCGGTGGTCGTGAGCATCGCCGGGGCCAACGAGGCGGAGTTCGTCGAATTGGCCCACCGGCTCGACGGCGTGGCGGGGATCGCCGCGCTCGAGCTCAACATCTCCTGTCCGAACGTGAGCCATGGCGTGGACCTCGGCACCGACCCACAGCTTTGCCGGAGCGTTGTGGCGGGCGTGCGCGGCGCCACCCGCCTGCCGGTGCTCGCGAAGCTGACCCCCAACGTCAGCGACATCGCGTCGATCGCGCGGGCGGCCCGCGATGGCGGCGCCGACGCCCTCACCGTGATCAACACCTGCCAGGGCATGGCCGTCGACTGGCGCCGGCGCCGCCCGATGCTCGGCAATGTCGTGGGCGGCCTGAGCGGACCAGCCATCAAGCCGATCGCCCTGCGGTGTGTGCATCAGGTGCGGCAGGCCGTCGAGATTCCGATCATCGGCGTCGGCGGGATCATGACGATCGACGACGTGATGGAGTTTCTCGTCACGGGCGCCTCGGCGGTGCAGGTGGGCACGGCGAATTTCGCCGAGCCGATCGCGTCGGTGAAGCTGCTCGAGGCCCTGCCCGCGGCGCTGACCGAACTTGGCGCGACGTCTGTCACCGAGATCGTCGGTACGCTCGCCCTGCCGCGGCGCACCCCTTGCCCAGAGCCCGCCGGGAGCCCGCATGACGCCTGACAAAGCCACGCCGACCGCCGCGAAGCCGCCGGCCCCCACGCGGGTGCTCTCCGGCATCCAGCCGACGGGCCGGTTCCACTGGGGCAACTACTTCGGCGCGATCCGGCAATACATCGAGCTGCAGACGGCCGGCGAGTCCTTCTATTTCATCGCCGACCTGCACGCGCTCACGACCGTGCGCGATCCCCAGCGGCTGCGGTCGCTCGTCCACGCCGCGGCCGTCGATCTCGTCGCCCTCGGCCTCGATCCGGCGCATGCCACGCTCTTCGTCCAGTCGGACGTGCCGGAGGTGACGGAGCTGACGTGGCTCCTGATGACGGTCTGCCCGATGGGGCTCCTCGAGCGGTGCCATGCGTACAAGGACAAGAAGACCCGCGGCCTGCCCGCCGACGCGGGGCTCTTCACATATCCGGTTTTGATGGCGGCCGACATCCTCGCCTACGACGCGACGGTCGTGCCCGTCGGGGAGGATCAGGTGCAGCACATCGAGGTCTGTCGCGATCTCGCCGGCACGTTTAACCATCTCTACGGCGAGGTCTTCACGCTGCCGAAGCCGCGGCTCGTCGAGGCGGGCGCGAAGGTGCCGGGCACCGACGGCCAGAAGATGAGCAAGAGCTACGAAAACACGATCGACGTCTTCGAGGACCTTGCGGCCCAGAAGAAGAAGATCATGCGGATCACGACCGACTCCCGGCCGATGGAGCAGCCGAAGGACCCTGCGGACGACCACCTTTTCGCGCTCTACGCGCTCCTCGCCCCGGAGGCCGACCGCCTGCGGATGGCCGAGCTCTACCGGCGCGGTGGCTTCGGCTACGGCGAGGTGAAGAAGGCGCTCGTCGAGGCGGCCGCCGCGTTCTTCGCCGACGCCCGGAAACGCCGCGCGGAACTCGAAGCGGATCCTGCGCGAATCGAGGCGATCCTGGCCGACGGTGCGGCGCGGGCCCGCCGGCAGGCGGGGGCCGTACTCGCGCGGGCGAAGTCGGCCTGCGGACTCACCCGCGGTGCTGCCGCCACCGCGGCGCGGAGGCCTTCATGAACGTCCTGGGCATCGGCACCGACATCACCGAGTGTCTCCGCATCGCGCAGATGATCGAACGGCACGGCGAGCTCTTCGTGGGCCGCGTCTACACGCCGGCGGAGATCGAATACTGCCGCAGCCGCCGGATGGCCACGCAGCACTTCGCCGGCCGCTGGGCGGCGAAGGAGGCGGTGCTCAAGGCGCTTGGCACCGGCTGGCGGCGGGGCATCAGCTGGCGTGACGTCGAGGTGAAAAACGGCCCCGGCGGCCGCCCGCAGGCGTTTTTGAAGGGGGGCACGCAGGAAGTGGCCGAGAAGCTCGGCATCCGTTGCGTGCTCGTGAGCATCTCGCACTGCCGTTCGCACGCCACGGCCTACGCCGTCGCGCTCGACGAGGTGCCAGACACATTCTCCCAAAACCCGCTCGGCATGTAGGACAGGCTTCAGCCTGTCGGCTGCAGACCGCCCGCGAGCCGACGTACCAAGCAGGCGCAGGCCTGTCCTACGTGCTAGCAGAGGCCGTGCTAGCACTTGATCTTGGGGGTCGGGCGCGATCCGACCACAAAATCAGAAAAATGCTTGCCTTGCGTCGGTTCGTCGGTACCTTCGCCCGCGGATGGCCGGCATGGATGCCGGTTCGATACGCATCAGGGAGGATTTTCATGGCTGCCAAGCCGCTCATCGGCATCAACACCGACTACCGTTCGACCCGTAAGGAGCATGCGGCGCTCTCGTTCGTCGCCGCCGGCTACTACGACGGCATCACCGCCTCCGGTGGCATTCCGGTGATCCTCCCCCCGCTCGCCGACGAAGAAGACGTCGTGCGGCTGCTCGACCTGCTCGATGGCGTGGTGCTCGTGGGCGGCGCCGATCTCGATCCCCGTCGCGACGGCTACATGCCCCACCCGGCCGTGCGGCCCATGGACGCCCGCCGCGAGGACTTCGACCGCATGCTCGTCAAGCACATCTGCGCCCGCCACATGCCCGTCCTGGCGATCGGCGCCGGCATGCAGCTGCTCAACATCACCGAAGGGGGCACGCTCTTCCTGCACATCCCCGAAGACCTGCCGAAGGCGATCCCCCACAAGGATCCGATCGACCAGGCCCACCGCCATGCCCTGCTCGTCGAGAGGGGCTCGGCGATGGAACGGGTCTATGGCGACGGCGAAATCCGCGTCAACAGCATGCACCACATGGCGATCGACGACGTGGCGTCGAGCTTCAAGGTGACGGCCCGTGCGCCGGATGGCGTGATCGAGGCGATCGAGAGCGCGGTGGAGGGCTGGACGGCGATCGGCACGCAGTTCCACCCCGAAGCCGAGAGCGCCTCGGCGCTCGACGTGAAGATCTTCGAGGAATTCGTGATGGGCATCACGGGCGAAGTGCCCGAGATGCGACTGGTCGCCTAAAGCTTCTCAGGCCGGGTGCCTGATGTTGTAGATCTCAACCGAGGGCCCGTCGGTCGCACCATGCGGCCGGCGGGCCTTCGTCTTGACCACGCCGAGGCCTTCCGCGCGGCAGGCATCGGCGAAGCCGGCGGCGCGAGTGCGGCAGGGATCGGCCACGAGGGCGAGACCTGCCGGGGCGAGCGTGCGGGCGATCACGGCCGTGAGCGCGGCGGAGTGGTGCGGCTCGTAGAGGACGTCGGCGGCGACGACGAGGTCGAAGCGGCCGATGTCGGGTGGGATGTTGCGCCAGTCGAGCACGCGGGCTTCGATCTGCTCGAGGCCGTTTCTCGAGGCGTTGTACCGCACGCCCTCGAGCGCCGGCTCTTCGTAGTCGGTGGCGGTCACGGCGAACCCTGAGCGGGCTGCGACGAGCGCCGGGAGGCCGAGGCCGCAGCCGAGTTCGAGCAGCGTGCGGCCGTGGCCGTCGAGTTTGGCGATCTCCTCGGCCAGCACGATCGCCGATTCCCAGACGTCGGCCCAGTAGGGGATCCGTTCGTCGGCTTCGAAGGCGGCCAGGTCGATGAGGGCCTCCATGTCGGGTGGCCGCCAGATGCCGATCGGCCTGCCTTGAATCTCCAGCCGGCGTTCCACCGGGCCAAACCGCTCGAATCCCATCGGCCTTCTCCTGGTTGCTCCGCCGCCCGCACGGACTGTGTAACCGGCAGGGTTGACCGGCTTGGGCAGCCAGTCCGTCGGCACGATACCATGTGGCACGATGATCTCGCTGCCGCTCCATCCCGAGGCCCACGCCGGTCGATACGACGCCCAGGGGAGGAAACTGCGCCGATGCCGCACCGTGAGGAATGGCCCGCCAACACGGGCGAGTGGTCGGCGTTGCTCTCGGGCCGTCATGGCGCGCCCGGCAGGCTGCTCGGACCGCGGGCGGTCACGCGGGATGCGGCCCGTGGCACGCTCACGCAGCACGTTCGCGCCTTTCTCCCGCAGGCGCGGCGCGCGTGGGTCGTCTACGACGATGCCTCCGGCCTGCGGACGAGCCGGCCGATGCGCCGCACCCACCAAGCCGGCGTCTACGAGGCGGTCGTCGAGGCGCCGATGCGATTCGACGGCGCCGCTCCCTACACCATCCGTGTCGAAGCCGCGGCCGGCGACCGCCGCGACCACCACGATCCCTACGCGTTTTCCACCATGCTGACCGACTACGATCTCCACCTGCTGGGGGAAGGCCGCCACTGGCTGAGTTACGAGAAGCTCGGCGCACAACTCCACTCCATCGACGGCGTCACGGGCGTCAACTTCGCCGTCTGGGCCCCGAATGCCGACGCCGTGAGCGTGGTCGGCGATTTCAACGGCTGGGATGGACGCGTGCACCAGATGCACAAGCGGGTTCCGTCGGGCATCTGGGAACTCTTCATTCCGGGCGTGCGGGCCGGCGACAATTACAAGTATCGCGTGCATCACCACGGCACCCATTCCGATCGGTCGGATCCTTACGGGTTCGGCGCCGAGGTGCCGCCGCGAACCGCCTCCCGAGTGGTCGACCTGCAGGCCTATCAGTGGCGCGACGGCGAGTGGATGGCGCACCGCGCCGCCCGCAACAGCCTCTCGGCGCCGCTCAACGTCTACGAGGTGCACCTCGGCAGCTGGCGGCGGCCGGGCGACGCCCCGACGCGATGGCTCTCCTACGCCGAGCTCGAGCGGGAGCTCGTCCCCTACTGCGTGGAGATGGGATTCACCCACGTCGAGTTCCTGCCCCCCACGGAACACCCGCTCTCGGCGAGCTGGGGCTACCAGACGATCGGCATGTTCGCGGCCACGAGCCGGTTTGGCACGCCGCAGGAGCTGATGTCGCTCATCGACGCGCTCCACCGCGCGGGCGTCGGCGTGATCATCGACTGGGTGCCGGCCCACTTCCCGAAAGACGGCCACGGCTTGCGTCGCTTCGACGGCACCGCGCTCTACGAGCACGAGGATCCGCGGAAGGGGGAGCACCCCGACTGGGGCACACTCATCTACAACTACGGCCGCAACGAAGTGGCCAACTTCCTGGTCTCGAGCGCCCTCTTCTGGCTCGACCGCTACCACGTCGACGGCCTGCGGGTCGATGCCGTGGCCTCGATGCTCTATCTCGATTACAGCCGCAAGGAAGGCGAGTGGACCCCCAACTGCTTCGGCGGACGCGAAAACCTCGAGGCGATCGAGCTGATCAAGCAATTCAACATCCAGGTGCACCACCACCATCCCGGCGTGCTCACGATCGCCGAGGAATCGACCGCCTGGCCTGGCGTCTCGCGGCCGACGTACGTGGGCGGCCTCGGCTTCAGCCTCAAGTGGAACATGGGGTGGATGAACGACACGCTGCGATACATGCGGCACGATCCCATCCACCGCAAATACCACCACGACGAGCTCACGTTCAGCCTCATCTACGCCTTCCACGAAAACTTCGTACTGCCCTTCTCGCACGACGAGGTCGTGCACGGCAAGGGCTCGCTCCTCGACCAGATGCCGGGCGACATCTGGCAGAAGTTCGCCAACCTGCGGCTGCTCTACGCCTACATGTGGTGCCACCCGGGCAAGAAGCTGCTCTTCATGGGCAGCGAGTTCGGCCAGTGGAACGAATGGAATTTTGACGAAAGCCTGCAGTGGCACCTCTGCCAATACGAGTCGCACCGCGGCCTCTCGAAGGCCGTCGCCGACCTGAACCACCTCGTCCGCCGCGAGCCGGCGCTGCACGAGCTCGACTTCGAGGGCCGCGGCTTCGAATGGGTCGACTGCCACAACTGGCAGGACAGCGTGCTCGTCTTCATCCGCCGGGCCGCGAACCCCGATGACTTCCTCGTCGTCTGCTGCAACTTCACGCCTGTGCCCCGCACGGGCTACCGGGTGGGCGTGCCGCAGGCCGGCGTCTACGACGAGATCTTCAACAGCGATTCGACGTTTTACGGCGGCGCCAACGTCGGCAACTCAGGCGGCCTCCACACGCTCTCCGAGCCGCACCACGGCCGCGAGCAATGCCTCTCGCTCGCGCTGCCCCCGCTGGCCGCCGTCGTGCTCAAGCCGCGGCGGTAGAGCCCCGGCTTCGGGCGACCCGTACCCCGTCGCCGGACGCTCGCTACGTCCCGGCGTCTGGCTGCCCATGCCCCATCGCCGGACGTTCGCTACGGGCATCCTGCCCTTCGCTCACTCGGATGCTGACTTCGCCAGCCAGAGCGCCTCCGCTTGGCCATCCTGGCTGCGCTTGTCAGCATACGCCGGCTCCCGGGGCACGGGCAGCCAGACGCCTCCCTCTCTCAGTAGGACAGGCTTCAGCCTGTCATCAATCACGACAGGCTGAAGCCTGTCCTACCGGCCGGCGAAGCGCGGCTGGCGGTTCCACTTTAGGCCGTACTGCTTCTCGAGTCCTTCGATCCAGCGACCGAACGACTCCGAGAATTCCTGCTGCGCCACCATGCCCGTCCGCCGCGGATCGCTCCGCGATTCCACGAACTGGTCGCGGAGTTCCGAGGCCGGCGGCTCGAGGTTCACGAGCCGGATGCAGTAGCAGACGGTGCGGGGCTCGTTGAAGGCCACGGCGGCCTGGCCGGGCTCGAGCGAGAAGACCACCTTCATGAATTCGTCGCCCGGCATCTCGATGCCCTCGGGCTGCGCGACGAATGGAGACGACCCCGGCGCCGTGCCACCCGAGAGCCAGGTGAACGGGCCGACCTGCGTGACCTTGAGCCCTTCGCGGCCCGCCACGGTCGCCTCGAGCGACTGCTTCGCCGTCGAAGCTTGCGACGCGATGTCCTCCGCTTTCTTCCGGGCAAGGCCGCGGCCCTCGACGATCCGCCAGGAAAACTCGACGTTGTCACGGACCTTCTCGAAGTCCGGCACGAATTCCGCCTGGTCTTCGGTCTTCCATGAGATGTAGCGGTTGCCGGCCGCGTCGCGGGAGGTCACGGGCCGAAGCGGCATCGTGTTTTGGCCGAAGATCGAGTCGAGCCAGTTTTGCTGGCGAATGCCGAACCGGCTGCCCGGGTCGGGAATGAACTCGAAGCTCTGGCCGATGCCGCCGGCCCCGAGGGCCTGCGCGACCGTCACGAGCCCGGAACGGCCCGCCTCGAGCCCCTGCTGCTTTGCGATGAGGTCGAGATCGGGGGCCTTCGGGGGCTGGCTGCTTGCGATCTGCTTCGCCTGCCAGAGGGCGTAGTCTTCGGCGTAGCGGGTGACGTCTCCGGCGACCGCGGTGAAGACGGCATCGATGCGGGCGTTTGCCTTCTCGCGGGCCAGTTGCTCGCGAATCTTGTCCTTCACGCTCTCGAGCGTCTCGAACTGCGGCGCGGGCTTCTCTTCAGGCTTTGCTTCGGCCTTCGCCTCGGCTGCCTTCGCGGCATCGGCTGCTGCTGGCTCGGCTGGTTTCTTGTCAGCGGGCTTTGCATCGGCCGGCTTTGCGTCAGCTGCGGCCGCGGGCTGCTTGAACGCCACCTGCCTGAACGGCCCCGGGGCCACGGACGCCCCCTTCGGCGCGGTATCAGGCTTGGCAGCAGGCTTGGCCGGTTCGGCGGGTTCGGCGGGTTTCTTCTCTTCCGGCTTCTTTTCGCCTTCGGGCTTGGTCGCGTCGGCCTTCGGGGCTTCGGCGGCCTTTTCCTGCGGCTTCGCGCGAAACATCGTCTCCTTGTTCTTCTCGTAGAAGGCGGCGATCTCGGCGTCGGTCACCTCCTTGGCGGCCTCCGCTTCGAAGGCCTCGCGCTTCGCGACGAGATACTCATACTTCGCGCGGCGCGGCTCGCGGAAACCGGGCGCGTCGCTGCGGGGCGCGGGGAGATCGTTCTTGTATTGCTCGAAGAAGGTCCGCAGCTGCTGCTCCGTGGGCGCCGGCACGTCCGCCGCCACCGACTCCACCGGCACGGGCACCGCTTCGATGGTCGCCTTCTGCGCGAGCCGTCGGTAGTAGTCCCACCGCCAGCCCGGCGGGTCGCCGGAGAAGCCCGTCTGGAACATGACGAGCATGTTGCGGCCGACCAATTCCGTCCGCAGGGCCTCGAAGAGATCGTGCTGCGAGACGGCCATCGGCCCGAGCCGCAGGCCCGAGATGATGTCGTTCAATTGGTCGGGGCGGACGAGGTTGTTGGTCCACTGGCCCAGAAAGTCGTTGATCGCCGTGTCGGTCACGACGAGGCCGTTCTTCTTCGCCTCCTCGGCGACGAGCATCGTCCGCACGACCGCCTCCTCGCTCTCGGGGAAGAGCGGGAGCCGCGAGGGATCGCGGCCGGCAGCCGCGGCCGACTCGACCAGAAACCGGTTCACGACCGACCGCATCGCCACCCCGCGCTCGATCTGGCTTTCCCGGATCTCCCCTCCGCTCCAGGTGGCCGCCACCGGGTCGCCGCCCCCCGCCCCGCTCCCCATCTGCAGGAAGGGAGGGAGGACGAAAAAGGCGAGCATCGCCAAAATAGCGACCGCCACGAGCAGGGAACGCTGGTATTTTCGGAAGATGTCGAACGAGCCGGCCATGGCACACCTGGAATCCATCGCCCCGACTGCGAAACCGCCGAGGCTTGACAAGTAAAGAGAGGGGAGGGTAACGCTTTCCCGATCGCAGCAGGGCCAGATTGTAGCGCCACCGCCGTGTGCGCCAATCCCAAAGCACCACCTCTCGGCACCAAACACCTATGGCCAAAAAACAATCTGCCCGAAAACGCGGCACCTCTGCCAGAGCCTCCGCGGCCGCTCAAAAAGCCCCCCAGCCCCGCGGCGATTACCAGTTGGTGATCGTCGAGAGCCCGGCCAAATCGAAGACGATCGGCAAGTACCTCGGCCCGGGATTCGTGGTCGAGGCCTCGATCGGCCACATCCGCGACCTGCCGAGCAAGGCCCCCAAGGGCGAGAAGCAACCGGTGCCCGGCGTCGATCTCGACCACGACTTCGCCCCCACCTACGAGATCGACAGCGACAAAGCGAAGAAGGTCACCGAACTCCGCCGGCTCGCCAAGGGAGCCAGCGAGATCTGGTTCGCCACCGACTTGGATCGCGAAGGGGAGGCGATCGCCTGGCATCTCACGCAGGTGCTCGGCGTCGACCCCGCGACGGCGAAGCGGGTCACGTTCGACGCGATCACGAAAGCGGAGATCCAGCGGGCGTTTCAGTCGCCCCGCGCGATCAACATGCCCCGCGTGGAGGCCCAGCAGGCCCGCCGCATCGTCGATCGCATCGTCGGCTATCAGGTCTCCCCCATCCTTTGGAAGAAGGTCGCCGGCGGCCTGAGCGCCGGCCGCGTGCAGAGCGTGGCCGCCCGGATCGTGGTCGAGCGCGAGCAGGAAATCCGCGCCTTCACGCCGTCGGAGTCGTGGGAGATCTCGGCCTGCCTGGCCTTCGACGTGGCGCAGGCCGCATCGCTGCACGCTGAGTGGACAGCCTTCATGGCGCGGCGCGACGAGCGCGGCCGTCCCCCGTTCGTTCGCGACCGCATGGCCTGGCTCGCCGAGCGACGGGCGCTCGCCTGCGACATGGTGGAGGTGGGGGGCAAGCCCCTGAAGATCGAGGCCGAAAACACATCGGCCGCCGACCTCGCCGTGTCCGCCCGGGCCGCCGCCGACGCCGCGGGGCTCCTCGACATCGAGATCACCCGCGAGACCGACGCCGACGCAAAGGGCCGCGCGAAAAACCTCGTCAGGCTCACGGGGCGGCCCGACCCGGCCGCCCGTTACACGGTCGAATCGATCGACGTCACCCGCACCCGGTCGAAGCCCTATCCGCCCTTCATCACGAGCACCCTCCAGCAGGCGGCCAGCAGTCGGCTGGGCATGTCCACCGACCGCACGATGCGGATCGCGCAGCAGCTCTACGAAGGGATCGACCTGCCCGACGAGGGCCGCGTGGGCCTCATCACCTACATGCGCACCGACTCGACGAACCTCTCCCGCGAGGCGATCGACATGGCCCGCAGCTATCTCGAGAAGCGGCACGGCAAGGCCTACGTGCCGGAGAAGCCGCGGTTCTACTCGAGCTCCAACGACAGCGCGCAGGAGGCCCACGAGGCGATCCGCCCGACCGACGCCTCGCGCGAGCCGGAGAAGATCGCCGCCGCCCTGAGCGACGAGCAGTTCAAGCTCTACCGTCTCATCTGGCAGTGCTTCGTGGGCTGCCAGGCCACCGACGCGGAGTGGGATTCCACGTCCGTGCGGCTGCGGCGAACCGACCGCGACACGGGCGCCGTCTTCAAGGCCAATGGCCGCGTGCTGCGGTTCGACGGCTTCTATAAAATCAGCGGCACGCCGAAGGACGACGGCGAGCAGGTGCTCCCCGACTTCGAGAAGGGCACGCAACTCGCCCCCTTCGACATCGAGCCACGGCAGAAGTTTCAGGCACCGCCCCCCCGCTACAGCGAGGCCACGCTCGTCAAAAAGCTCGAAGAGGAGGGGATCGGCCGCCCCTCCACCTACGCGAGCATCATCAACGTGATCGAGAACCGGGGCTACGTCGAGCAGCGTGACCGCCGCTTCTATGCCACCGCCCTCGGCGAGGCCGTCACCGGCTTTCTCAAGGACGGCTTCGAGAACCAGTTCATCGAGATCGGCTACACGCGCGAGATCGAGCAGGAGCTCGATCAGGTGGCCCAGGGCACGAAGCGCTGGACCGACGTGCTGCATGAGTTTCACGACGAGCTCAAGCCGAAGCTCGAGACCGCGCTCGAGCAGGACCATGTGAAGGGCAAGGGCGATCCCTCCCCCTACGCCTGCCCCGAATGCGGCCGTCGGCTCGAATACCGGCTCGGCAAGAGCGGCCGCTTCCTCTCCTGCAGCGGCTACAACGAGAAGGTGATCGAGAAGCCGGCTCCCGCGCCGAAGACCACCGCGAAGGGGAAGAAGCGGAAGCCCGCCAAGCCGAAGGAAGTCCCCGCCTGCTCCTTTGCGATGCCCGTGGACCGCGACGGCAAGCCGCGGCAGCCCGAGCAGATCGACCTCCTCTCGCCCGCGGGCGTGCCAATGGTGAAGCGCACCGGTCGCTTCGGCGACTTCCTCGTCGAAGACAAGCCGCGGCCGCCGAAGGCGAAGGGCAAGAAGGCGGCCGATGCGGCCGCCGAGCCGCCGCCGTTCATCCTCAACCTCGACAAGAAAGGGAACATCAAGTTTCCCTCGCCACCCCCGCTCGTCACCGACATCGCCTGCCCGAAGTGCGGCGATCTCATGAATCTCCGCGACGGCAAGCGCGGGCCGTGGCTCGGCTGCCGCGCCTTCCCGAAGTGCCGTGGCCGCGAGGCTTTCGGCAAGCTCGACGAGAAGAAGCAGAAGGACCTCAAGAAGCAGCTGGACGAACTGCTCGCCGGGCAGACGAAGCTCTCGCTCACCCGCCGCGACGGCAAGACGGAGGTCAAGGAAGGCACGCCGCTGACCGGCCTGCAGATCGAGGGGGGCGTGGCGGAACTGCCGCGGTTTGAAGAGCAGACCGCTTGATGCGGGCGCAGTCCGCTCACGGGATCGTCAGGCCGTGATCCAGGCGGCACCTTTGAAGCTCCGCAGCCATGTGAGCTGCCGCTTGGCGAGCTGTCGCGTGCGCTGCTTCGTGAGGCGGATGGCTTCCGCGAGCGGGAGCCGGCTCGCGAGGAGATCGAGGCATTCGGCGTACCCAGCCGCCTGACGGGCCGTGGGGCCGAGGCCACCGGGTGCCGCGTCGGCGCAGCGGACCTCGTCGACCAGGCCGGCGGCGAACATCCGATCGACGCGGCGGTCGATCCGGTCGGTGAGCAGGCGGCGCGGAAGATCCACGATCATCATCCTGGTTTCAAAAACCGGGTCGGGGGCAGGCGCGAAGGCTGCGCTCAGCGGGCGGCCGGTCACATGGGCGACCTCGAGCGCGCGAACGATCCGCTTCACGTCGTTGGGATGAATCCGCGCGGCGGCGGCGGGATCGATCGTCGCCAGCCGCGCGTGGAGCGCGGCCGAGCCTTGGGCCTCGATCTCCTCGAGCAGGCCGCGGCGAAATGCCGGGTCGTCGGCCGGCAGCGGGGCGAGGCCGTCGCGCAGGGCCCGCAGGTAGAGCGGCGTGCCGCCGACGAAGAGGATGTTTCGCCCGCGGGCGCGGATCGCCTCGACGGCCATGGCCGCGTCGGCGAGCCAGCGGGCCACGCTGTAAGGCTCGCTCGGCGGCACGACGTCGATCAGATGGTGCTCCACTCTGGCCCGCTCGCCGAGGGAGGGCTTGGCGGTGCCGATGTCGAGCCCCTGGTAGACGGCCATCGAATCGACGCTCACGATCTCGGCATCGAGCCGGCGGGCGAGGTCGAGCGCCAGGGCGGTTTTTCCGGCCGCCGTGGGGCCGGAGAGGATCCAGCAGTCGCCGGCCAGCCGCGGGGCGAGGGGGCGGGCTGCATCGCCGGCAGGGCATGCTACAGTTGAGGGCTCCGCCGGACGGGCCGGTGGAGAGGATTCGCGGTGCAGGCCGTCTGGAGCCATTGATGCGTCGATTCGGTGAAGCCCTCGAAAGCCTCGAACGCGTCGTCGCGTCGCGGAAGGGGGGCGATGCGGATCGATCCTACACCAGCCGGCTCCTGGCCGGCGGCGTGCCCAAGATCGGCGGCAAGGTGACCGAGGAGGCCGGCGAACTGGTGCAGGCGGCGGCCGGTGAGAGCGACGATCGTGTCGTCGCCGAGGCCGCCGACCTCGTCTACCACATGCTGGTGCTCCTGGCCGTTCGCGACCTGCCGTTCTCGCGGGTGGAGGACGAACTCGCCCGCCGCTTCGGCGTCTCCGGGCTCGACGAGAAGGCCTCCCGAGCGCCCAAGGCATCCACTGGCGGAGAAACGACGTGAGCGCGGCCACAGACCAAGCCCGGAAGGAAGAACTCCTGCGGATCGGCATCCCCAGCAAGGGACGGCTGTCGGAGATCGCCTCGCAGCTGCTCAACGACGCGGGGCTCTCGTTCCGCCGCACGGAGCGGACGCTTTTCGCCCGCTGCCGCGACATGCCGGTCGAGGTGACGTTTTTGCGCACCGATGACATCCCCGTGCTGACGGCCGAGGGCGCGATCGACCTCGGGATCACCGGCGCCGACCTGGTGGCCGAAAGCGGCGCGGAGCTCGTCCACCGCCTCGACCTCGGCGTCGGCTTCTGCAAACTCGCGCTCTGCGTGGCCGACGATTCCGGCATCCACGACCCCAAACAGCTCGCCGGCAAGCGGATCGCCACGAGCTTCCCGCGGATCACACGGCAGTGGCTCGCCGCCCGCGGCGTCGACGTGCACTTCGTCGATCTCTCTGGCAGCGTCGAGATCATGATCGCGCTCGGCGTGGCCGACGCGATCGTCGACCTCGTCGAGACTGGCAGCACGCTGGCGGCCAACCGCCTCTCGGTGCTCGACGAGATCGGCCGCTACGAAACCGTGCTCGTGCAGAATCACCGCATCCGCGACCCGGCCCTCGCCGACCGCATCGTCCGTCGCCTCGAGGGCATCGTGATCGCCCGCAGCTGGTCGCTCTTGGAATACAACGTGCCGCGAGGCCGGCTCGCCGAAGCCGAAAAGATCACGCCGGGATTCAACTCCCCCACGGTGATGGCGCTCGAGGACCCCGAGTGGTGCGCGGTGCGGGCCATGGTGAGGCGGGGCGAGGTGCACGCCATCATGGAGCGGCTCGAGGCGATCGGCGCCTCGGCGGTCATCGAGACCCAGATCACCAACTGCCGGCTGTAGACCCTTCTGGTCGAACTCCGTGGATCGGGCGGCCGGAGCGGAGCGTGGTGAGCACCTGGGTGTCGGGGGCCAGAGCGGCTTCGTGTGGCTCTTCGGCGGCTCGGGCAGGGCGGAGGATCGCGAGGTCGGCGGGGCGGCCGACGGCGAGGCGGCCGGCGCGGTGCTCGAAGCCGAGCGCCCAGGCGCCGTCGACCGTGGCCATGCGAATCACCTCGACGGGGCTGGCCAGGCCGGCATCGACGAGCGTGCGGCATTCGGCGCGCAACGAGAGATCCGGGTTCGAGGCGCGGCTGTCGGTGCCGAGGGCGACGCGGACGCCCGCCGAGCGCAACGCGGCCAGTGGCGGCAGGGCTCCGTAGAGCGCCTGCGTGGTGCGCGGGCAGATCACGACGGCCAGCCGGTCGCGGTGCCGGGAGAGCCGGGCGAGTGCGGCTGGATCATCGGGCAGATGCGTGCCGTGCACGACGATTCCGCGCGGGGCCTTGGCCAATGACGTGATCCAGTCGGCTGGGGCGAGCAGCCGCGGCGGACGATCGGGCTGCCACGCGCCGAGCGACTCGAGCACCGCGCGGAAGCGGCCGCTGCCCGATGCGACGAGATCACCCTCATCGCGGCTCTCCAGGATGTGCATCGCGACGGGCAGCCCGCGAGCGACGGCCGCAGCCACGAGGCGACGGCCGAGCGGGGCGGCGACCGAATAGGGAGCGTGGGGCGAAATGCCCATCGGCACGCCCGCCGCATGGAGCAGGTCGAGATCACGAAGCACCGTGCGGCAGGCGGCCGCGGCCATGTCGGCGGAAAGTCCGAGCCCTTCCCGGTAGACACGGACCCGCGGCCCCGGTTGGGCGTAGGCGGCGAGCGGGGCGGCGGTCGCGATTTCGCCGACCGTGGTCACGCCCGCCGCGGCGCTCTCGGCGAGGCCGCAGCGAATCGCGCGGTGCGCGCGGGCCGCCTCGAGATCGACATCCGCGGCGCGGCTGCGGCGCAGCGCCACGACACGCTCGATCCATGCCGGCAGCCCGCCGGCGGGATCGAGTGGCGTGGTGCGATCGGAAAATTCGAGATGGGTGTGGGCGTTGACGAGGCCCGGGAGGATGATCGCGTCGCCGAGATCGTGGACGGGACCCGGCGGCGCGCGGCGGCCGATCGCAGTGATCCGCCCGCGTTCGAGCCGGATCCAGCCGCCGTCGATCGGCGGTGCTCCGATGGGGAGCAGCCAGCGGGCCCGCAGCGTGACCGGCGGCCTGGCTGGATGGGTCACGGCGACGTCGATGCAACGGGCAGCGGCACGGCCCGGGCGGCCATGCGGGCCGACTCGGCGGACGACGGCTCGTCCTCGAAGACTTCGTAAAACACGTTGCGCCGTCGCGGGGTCCAGCCGAGCTGCGAGATGGCCGACCGCATCTGCTCGAGCGTGAGGTGGTGCACCGTTCCGGCGGCGCTCACGACATTCTCCTCGAGCATCAGGCTGCCCATGTCGTTGGCGCCGAAAAGCAGCGCGAGCTGGCCGATCTCGCGGCCTTGCGTCACCCAGCTCGACTGGATGTTGGGGAAGTTGTCGAGGTAGAGCCGGGCCACAGCCTGCGTCTTCAGGTATTCGAAGGGGCCCGCCGGCGGGATGTCGGCCATCTCGGTGTTGTCGGGCTGGAACGACCAGCAGATGAAGGCCGTGAAGCCGCCGGTCTCGTCCTGGAGTTCGCGGAGCCGGTCGAGGTGCTCCACCCGTTCGGCGAGCGTCTCGATGTGGCCGAACATCATCGTGGCCGTGCTCTTGCCGCCGAGCAGGTGCCACTGCCGGTGCACCTCGAGCCAGTCGTCGGTGAGCACCTTGCCGCGGGTCATCGCTTTGCGCACGCGATCGACGAGGATCTCCCCGCCGCCGCCAGGGAGCGAGCCGAGGCCGGCCCGCGCCAGCCGCTCGAGCACCTCGCGGAGGGGCCGCTTGGAGACCTTCGTCAGGTGGTGGATCTCCGGTGGCGAGAAGCCGTGGACGTTGACCTCCGGGAAGCGGCCTTTGATGTCGCGGAGCAGGTCTTCATACCACTCGAGTGGGAGCGTCGGATGGAGGCCGCCCTGGAGCAGGATCTGGTCGCCGCCGATCGCGACGGTCTCCTCGATCTTCGCGAGCAGGACGTCGCGGTCGAGGACGTAGCCCTCCGCGTGCTTCGGGCTGCGGTAGAACGCGCAGAAGTCGCAGACCGCCGTGCAGATGTTGGTGTAGTTGATGTTGCGATCGATGTTGTAGGTGCGGTAGGGCTCGGGGTGGAGCCGCTGCGTCACGGCGTGGGCCGCGCGGCCGATGGCGGCCAGTTCCCGGGATTCGAGCAGGCGGACCGCGTCTTCGCCTGAGAG
The DNA here is from genome assembly GCA_044342075.1 of Pirellulales bacterium. Lineage (GTDB taxonomy): Bacteria > Planctomycetota > Planctomycetia > Pirellulales > UBA1268 > RGVT01. The sequence goes on along the minus strand of JBIIQM010000007.1, from coordinate 41,201 downwards.
CCGCTGGCCCGCGACCGTGTCGTCGAGAATGGTCCCAATCGTGCGTTGCAAGGTGGCTGGCATCGCTTCTTCGTCCGGTCGTGGGGATGGGGATGGCTTCACGTCGAGCCCGCTACCGGGCCGCAGCGAGCGTCCGGCCGACGTCGAGCCCCGACGGGGCAAGCTCCAGTGTGACGGCATGCCCGTAAAAAGCCGAGAGCGCCTCCCGCTCCCGCGGGCCGAGGTCGTAGTGAAGATTGTCGCGGAGGTAGCTCAGGCATTGCGGCACCGTGAGCCCGTGGGCTGCGGCCTCCGCCGAGGCGATCGCGGCGAGGTTGGCCTTGCCGGAGTTGCGGGCCGCGGCGAGTAGCGGCTCGATCCGCGCGAGCTCGTCGGCCGACACGTCGGCCCGCGCGGCCCAGACGGCGAACACGAACGGCAGCCCCTTCCAGCGGCACCACTCGTCGCCGAGATCCCAGACGAGCTGGAAGCTGCCGCGATGCGAGCCGATCGCGCGGTCGCCGATCAAGAGCACGGCGTCGGCGCTTGTGTCATCGAGTCCGGCGCCGATCGGCAAGGGCTCGATGGCCGGGTGGATGCCGAACCGCTCCGCGAGCAACACCCGCGCGAGCGTGGCGCTCGTCCGCGAGCCTTCGTCCACCGCGAGCCGGGCGACGCGGCCCGGCTGCGTGCGGAAGAAGAGCCGCACGCTCATCACGGGCCCACGGCAGCCAATGCAGGCGTCGGAGACCACGCGGTAGCCAGCCCCGCGAAAGAGTTCGATCGACGGGATGAGGGCGACGTCGAGTTGGCCGTTGGCGAGACGATCGGCCAGCCGGCTTGGCAGATCGAACGAGACGTCGAGACCGAGCCCCGCCAGCCCGTGGACGAGCGGCTTCGTATTGAGGTATTGAACCGCCCCCACCCGCAAGGGCTCGTGACGCATTCCGGGAATGGAGAGACGGTTGACCATCGTGAAAAGAAACCGCAAACCGGCCCGGCCGCTAACCGCCCGGCTCCGGCGGCTAGGCTAGCCTTTGGGCGCCCAAACTAGGGCTCGAGCTGCCGGAAGGCACGTAATCCCAGCACCAGCGGCACGAACGTGGCCAGAAGGCCCAGCCCCACGACCACCGACAGGCTCGCCACGATGCCCTGCGTGCTGCCCGCCCAGGCGAGCCAGCCCCCGGGCGCCACGGCATCCGCACCGAAGGCGTGCGAGGCGAGAAAGAGGTGCGTCGGCAGGGCCGCGGTCACGACCACGAGCATGATGAAGAGCGAACTGACCACGAGGCTCAGCGTGCCGCCGAAGCCCGACGAGATCTTTGCCGGGGAGGATTCCCGCAGGTCGGGCATTTTCGCGCCCAGCCCCACGGCGATCCCCGAGAGCCCCATGCAGAGCACGACGCAGCAGATCTCGTGGATCACGATCGCCCGGCGGGGCAGCCCGAGCATCACGTCGCTGAGCAGGACGAGCCCGCAGCAGGGCAAGAGACCGCCCAGAAACGAGAAGAGAAATTTCGACCAGACGATTTGGTCGCGGTGCAGCGGCAGGAGCCCGAGGATCCAGAACCGCCGCCCCTCGAGGCTGATCATCGGAAACACGAACCGTGTGGTGAACGTGGAGAGGATCAGCCCGATGACCGCCAGGTTCAAAAACCCGATCATCGACGCATAGACGTTGTTGTAGTTGAACGACCGTGCGTTGAAGAAATAGAGGCCGAGCAGTCCGAAGAAGATCACGAACTGCGACCACTGCGAGATGTCGCGGCGAAAGAGCCGCAGGTCTTTCACGACGAGCAGCCGCAGCGGCCGCCCCGCCGACGACCCGGCATTCATCAACATCTGGTCGAACCAGCCGATCGGCCGCTGCCGCCGGGCCGGCACCTCCCCGGCCAGTTCGCTGTATCCCAGCCGGTAGGCCCGCGTGGCCAGCCAGCCGGCCACGAGCTGCAACAGCATCCCGTTGGCCACGAGCAGGGCCAGGAACGAGATCGCCTCGCCGAGCGCCGCCCAACGCTCCGTCGCGTTTGCGCCGACGCGGGCCGCCTCGATCAGGCCGCTCGAGAGCCACCAGCTCGGCAACAGCTTCTGCTCCGTGATCGCCAGGCGGGCGAAGGTCTGCTCGAACCAGGCGGCCGACATGCTGTCGGCCTTCACGGAGGAGAGCGACGTCCAGGCCAGCCAGAGCCCCAGGCCGCACATCGCCACGAGGCAGGCCGTGAGCGCGTGCACGCGCAGGCGGGGCATCCAGGCGACCATCGCCATGCAGCAGATGCTGCCGATCGTCGAGGGGATGACCACGAACGACACCATGAAGGGCAACAGCAGCGCGAAGTAGGTCCAGGGGGAATGCCGCACGACGCCGTAGGCCACGAGCATCGGGCTGCCCAGGAGAATGAAGCCCCAGCTGGCAAACCACATCGCCTCCTGGAACTTGTGCGAGAAGATCGATTCCTCGCGGGCCGGCAGCGTCATCAAGAGTCGCGATTCGGGCGAGCAATAGAGGCCGCTGTAGAGCAGGATCCCCGTGGAGAAGACGAGCATGACCATCAGCGACGAGAAGAAGGCGTTGAACAGGAGCGAGATCACCTCGGCGTGGAGCGAATCGAGAAACGTGAACGCCTCTACGAACAGCCCGTAGAGCGAACCCCAGAACATCGCGCTCAGGACAATCACGAGGCTCAGCCGCAGCCGAGCCGACGAGAGCATCGTCCGCAGGCTGGCCCAGGCCACCTGGGCCCGCAGGCGGAGGAAGAGCCGCGACTCGGCGTCGATCGAGAGGAGCCGGCATGACTGGGCCGGGGAGCCGCCGGGGGGCGGGAGGAGGGCGGAGGCAGCGGGCCGGTCGCTCATGTTGCTCACGGGGCCTCCCGCTGCGGCCGCGCCGCCCGCGGGTTCGTGAGTTCGAGGTAGAGCTGCTCGAGACTCGTGGTCTCGATCGCCATCTGCTCGCGGAGCTCGTCGACCGTGCCGAGGAATCGCAATTGGCCGCGGACCATGATCCCCATGCGGTCGGCCATCTCCTCGGCCATCGCCAGCGTGTGGGTCGACATGAAGACCGTCATGCCTTCCCGCGTGCGGGAGGCGAGCAGATCCTTCACGATCCGCACGCTGCGCGGGTCGAGGCCCACCATCGGTTCGTCGAGCACGAGCACGTCGGGATCGTGCAGCAGGGATGCGGCGAAGACGAGCCGCTGCCGCATGCCGAGCGAATAGCTCTCGGCGAGGTCGTCGGCAAAATCGCCGAGTTCGAAGTGCTCGATTTCGGCGGCGATCCGCTTGGTCGCCAGGTGCCGGGGCATGCCGAACATGTCGGCGATGAACCAGAGAAACTCGCGGCCCGTGAGCTTCTCGTAGAGCATGGGCTCGTCAGGCACGTAGCCGATGTGGAGGTGGGCGTTGCGGGGATCCTTCACCAGATCGAAGCCGCTCACCCGCACCGCGCCGTGCGACGGCCGCAAGAGCCCCACGAGCATCTTGATGGTCGTCGTCTTGCCGGCCCCGTTTGGCCCCAACAGCGCGAAGAGCTCTCCGCGCGGAATGGCGAGCGTGAGGTCGGAGACGGCCGTCTTGGGGCCGTAGGTGCGGGTGACGTGGTCGAATTCGATCATGGGAGACGCTCCGAAGCATCGGCCTGCGGCCCATCGGACGACTCGAAAACATTGTCGCAGAGGGTTTCGGCCGCCGCGTCGGATCGTCGGAGAAACGTGAGGTGGGCGCCGAGCATCGCGCTTTCCTGCTTGAGCACCCGGCCGGCGCGATCGACCCAGAGCCGCGTCCGCGGCGGGTGGTGGCTCGAAGGGTCGTCGCGGTAGCAGACGACGTTCACCCGCACGAGGTGATCATCCCAGAACATCGTCTCCTCTCCCATGACCTCGGCGTGGAGCACGTCGAGCGCCGACTTTCCCGTCCGCAGGGGGTTGTAGGTCGGAACGGTCCAACGCCTGCCCTCGAAGAGCCCCGGCAGCGTCGCCTGGGGGGAGAGTTCGTCGCCGATCATGATGTGCGAAGGGAGGTAGCGGCTTGTTTCATACCGCATGCCGCGGGCCCGAAGGACGACCTGCACGTGACCGTCGTCGATCGTGCCGTCGAGAAACACCTTGTCGGCGGTGCCCGGGAGATTGACGGTCGAGCGGAAGCTCTCCAGTTGGCCGGCGGGGCTGATCGCCAGCTGACCTCGGGCGTCGAAGGAAAACTCGGCGGCCCCCTCGATGGCCGCTCCCACCAGCGGCTTCGTCCACGACGGCAGCATCTCGCCGATCGGCAGGCGGTCGAAGTGCAGCAGGCTCTCGACGGCGAGCGCCCCGTCGTCGCCGCGGCTGGATCGGCTGATGGACCAGCCCAGCGGCTGGTCTTTCCAGAGCACCGTCCACGCCACCGGGATCAGTCGGTTGTTTGACGCATAGAGCGCCTGGTAGCCGGGGGGCGAACCCGGCATGAACGAAGGCAGAATCTTGGCGACCACCAGCCAACTGGTCGTGGCGCACCAAAAAAGCACGATGAAGGCGGCCAACCACGGTCGTTGCATCGTGAATTCACCGTGAGCGAGCGGTCCGGGATACCCCCGAGTCTCTCCCAGTTTAGCCGATTTCCCCTCCCGCAGGGAGGCTTTGGCAGAAGCACGAAATTCTCACGGATGAATGGAATTGCCGGAGGGGGGGCTCCGCCATAAACTTTGAGCCCGGTCGGACGAGTGGCGGGCATGCCCGTCGCCTCCGCGGGAAGGGCTTATGTCATGAACTCTCCAGTCTATTTTCATCAGGGCTGTCCGGTGTGCGGCCGTACGCTGCGCATCCGGGTGACGCTGTTGGGCAAGCGGGTGTATTGCCAGCACTGCCGTGGAGGATTCGTGGCCGTCGATCCCTCGATGGGTTCGACGCCGCCGTCTGCGGAGCGTGTGCCCGACAGCATGGTCGACGAGCTGATCGAGCGGGCCGAGTTGATGCTGCAGCAAGCCGCAGCGACGGACCCCGACGAAGAAGCCAACTGGTAGGCCGCTTCGGGACGAAGCGGTCTACTGGCGAAGCGGTCTACTGGGGCCAGTTCGCCGTGTCGAGTTTGGCGATGGCGGCGAGCCGCTGCCAGTAATCGGGGAACGTCTTGCCGACGCAGGCTGGGTCGTTGATCCGCACACCCGGCACCAGCAGGCCGGCCAGCGCCAGACTCATTGCCATGCGGTGGTCGTCGTAGGTGTCGAGCGTCGCACCATGAAGAGGAGTGGGGCGAATCGTGAGCCCGTCGTGGAACTCATCGACCGGGGCGCCGAGCTTGCGGAGCTCGCGGGCGAGGTCGCCAATCCGGTCGGTCTCCTTGTCGCGGATGTGCGCCACGTTGCGGATCGTGGTGGGGCCGTCGGCGAAGAGCGCCACGACGGCGAGCGTCGGCACCGTGTCGCTGATCGCATTCATGTCGATGTCGACGCCCCGGGCGGCCCGGCCGCCGACGGTGATCGCGCCGGCACCCTCTTCCTCCCAGGTGACGCTGCAGCCCATTTGCTCGAGCACGTCGCAGAGGCCGACATCCCCCTGCATGCTCCGCCGCGAGAGCCCTTCCACCCGCACGCGGCCCCCCGTGATCGCCGCGGCCGCGAAGAAGTAGCTCGCGGCCGAGGCGTCGGGTTCGATTGGATAATCACTCGCCGCGTAGCCCGAGGGCGCAATCTGCCAGCCGCCCGTGTCGGTCGGCTCGCAGGCGGCGCCGAAGGACGCCATCACGCGCCGCGTCATCTCGAGGTAGGGGAGCGACACGAGCCGGCCCTCGAAGTCGATCCGCATGCCGCGGTCGGTGCAGGGGGCCGCGAGCGCCAGTCCGCTCGCGAATTGGCTCGACGTATCGCCCCGCACCCGCGCGTGGCCGCCGGCGATCCCGTGGGAGCGGATCACCACCGGCGGGCAGCCGCCAGGACTCTCCGCCACGGCCTCCACGCCGAGTTCCTTCAGCGCCTCGACGAGGTCGCCGATCGGCCGCTTCCGCATCCGTGGCGTGCCGTCGAGCCGGTAGGTTCCGTGGCCGAGCCCGCAGACGGCGGAGAGAAATCGGATCGTCGTGCCGCTGGCGGCACAGTCGATCGTCGCGTCAGCCGCCGGAACGTGGCCGCCGCAGCCAACCACGCGCATCGTGCCGGCCTGCCAATCGGCAGCGACATCGATGCCCAGGGCCGCAAGTCCCGCGGCCATCACGCGGGTGTCTTGGCTGTCGAGCACTCCTGAGAGCCGGCTCGTGCCGCGGGCAAGCGCCGCGCAGATCACGGCCCGGTTGGTGATGCTCTTCGAGCCCGGTGGGCGAATCGAGCCGTGAACGGGGCCGGGGCAGAGGGGAATCTCGATCGCGTCTGGCATGGGGAATCGTCGCTGGGTGGCTTGCGTCGGCGGTCGCGGCGTGGAAAGGTACCGATGCCGTTGCGGGCCGATCGTCCACCCAGAATACCGAGAGATCGAATTCCATGAACGCCGACGCCGATCTCGCCCGGTATGACTTCGCCTGCCCGCCGCTCGTTCGCTTCGGCGCGGGCCGCGTCGCCGAACTTGGCGAGCTGGTGGCCCTCCACGGTCGGCAGGCCTGGCTGGTGGGGGGCGGTCGCAGCCTCCTCCGCTCGCCGGCCCGGCAGGCCATCGAGCGAAGCCTCTCCGCGGCCGGGATCCCGTGGCGGCTCGTGGCTGAGTCGGCCGGCGAGCCGACGGTCGACCAGGTGGCGACGGCGCTCGCCGGTCTGCCTCTCGAGGGGCGCGAAACCGCCGTGGTCGTCGCCGTCGGGGGCGGCGCGGCGATCGACCTCGCGAAGGCGGTTGCCGCGCTCGCCACGAACGCCGGTCACCTGCACCCGGGTTCGCACTCTCCTGAAGTGCTCGATGCCCTCGTCGTCGATCATCTCGAGGGCGTGGGCAGTGGCCGCACGATCAGCCGCTGGCCATTGCCGCTCGTCGCGGTGCCGACGACCGCGGGCACCGGCGCGGAGGCGACACGCAACGCGGTGATCTCCTGCCCACGCCGACGGTTTAAGAAGAGCATGCGCAGCCCGATGATGGTGCCGCGGGCGGCGCTCGTCGATCCGGAGCTCACGATGTCTTGCGAGCGCGGCACGACGGCCGCTTCGGGCATCGACTGCATCACGCAGCTGATCGAGGCATTCGTCTGCCGGTTCAAAAAGCCGCTGCCGCGGGCGCTCGTGCTCGACAGCCTGCCGCGGGCGGTGGAGGCGCTGCCGCGGGTGCTCCGGGATCCAGCGGATCTCGACGCGCGCGCGGCGATGAGCCATGCAGCACTCGTTTCGGGCATGGCGCTTGCGAATTCGGGGCTGGGGATGGCGCACGGCGTGGCGGCGGCGCTCGGCGTGGAATGCGCGACGCCGCACGGCGTGGCCTGCGGATTGATGCTGCCGGTGGCCCTCGCGGTGAACGCGGAGGCAGCCCGCGGCGACTTCGCGATCCTCGAGCGGGCGATCGACCCACATGCGCCGGCGGACGATCGCTCGGCTGCCGCGGCCTTCGTCGCACGGATCACCGATCTCTGCGGGAAGGCCGGGCTGCCGCGGCGGCTTTCCGAGGTGGGGCTGGAGCGGGGCCGCCTCCGCTGGCTCGCGGAAAACTCCGGCGGCACGAGCATGCGGGGCAATCCCGTCGAACTTTCCGCCGCCGCGCTCGAGGCCGTGCTCGAGCGGGCCTACTGATCGTTGCGGCCCGCCGCCTTCACGAGCACCGGATCATCCAGCAAAGGCAGGAGTTCCGAGGCGTCGGCGCCGCCCTGCTCCGCCAGTTGCCAGGCCTCGCGAGCTTTCTCGAGATCGGGCTCCGGCTTCGTGGCATGGTAGGCGCCGAGGTAGAGCTGGTTGGCCGGCTTTCGGTCAAACCATCCCTTCAGAATCGCCAACAGGAGCTTGCCAGGAAGCCTCGATCGCGAGACCGTCTTGTTCTTGCCGGCGAACCGGTAGATCAATTTCGTGTCGTCGATCTCCACGATGCCCACACGCTTGCCGTCGATCTCGTATTCCAGTCCAGGACGAGCCGCGGCGAGGGCTTTGTCGCGAAGGTCGGCGAACCCGCGGGCATAGGTGACGAGCGACTGCCATTGGGCCAGGCGTTCGGCCGCGGGCTTGCTCATCGCCTCGTCGCCCGCCTGCCCGAGGGCGTCGTCGGCGTCGTCGAATTGCTCGTCTTGCAGCGCGGCCAACGCCTTTTTTAGCAACGGAACGATTGCCTCGGCGTCGACCTCATCCATGGTGGCCGCTTCAGAGGGCTCCGTCGGCGCCGGCTCTTCGGCGGCCGGTGCCGGTTCGGGTGGATCGGCCGGCGGATTATCGGAGGCGACGGCGATCGCGGCATCACTCACCGCTGGTTGTGATTCGGGATCCGTTTCAGGCGGTGGCTCTGGCTGTGGTTCGGGCGCTGGCTCGGGTTCGGGGGCTGGCTCGGGTTCGGGGGCTGGCTCGGGTTCGGGGGCTGGTTCGGTTCGCCTGGGCGGCGCGGTGACCGCGTTGTCTTGGATCGCGAGGGGAGCTACGTCCTTGAATTGCTGGCCGTTTTTCCAATACCAGGCGAGGCCGCCCGCGGCGGCAGCGAGCAAGGCAATGAGCAGCAGCCCGCCGATGCCGCCCGATTGCTTCCGTTGGGCGGACCGCGTGTTCACGGCGATGAAACCCTCCCCATCACCATCGTCTAGCGCCAGCGGAACTGGCGGCACCTGCGGTGGCTGAGCAACACGGGCCGCACCGCCCGGCAGGGGCGGCATTGTGAACGCGGTGCCGACGGGCACGGGCGGCGCTGGCGCGGCCGCGATTTGTGCGAGCACCGCTTCGCGGGACTCCTCCACCCGCTTGATGAGCGCGTTCCTGGCCATGTCGAACGGGCCGGGGGCGATGCCGCGAAGGAGCTTGAGGCGGGCGTCGGCCGCCCGCAGGACGACGAGCGGATCCGCTTCCGAAGGCAGGAGACCGAGCACACGGCGCGGTTCGCCGAGCTCGACGGCGTCGATGCCGAGCCACTGTCGGCAGGGATCGAATGGTGCGGACGACATGCGGTGAGACTCCTCCGAGGGAGGGAATTTAACCGAAAGTCGGAAAGCCGTCAGGCCCGCCGCCAGACCGTCATCTCGGCGATCGTGTGCTGGTGCTTCCGCGCGGTTTCGCGGATCACGAACGGGACGTCTTCCCTATGGACAAGCGAAAACTCCGGTTCGAGGCCGCGGCAGAGCCCCGCGAACGTCGTGAGCGGCTCGCCGTGCTCGCGTCTGCCGCCGAGCCATTTCTGTTTCGGCGTGTATTCCTCGAGCCAGGTGTAGGGGCTCGTGATCACGAGCAGCCCGCCCGGCAGCACCCGTGACCCAATCCCCGCGAGGAAGAGGGCCGGGTCGTAGAGCCGATCGATGAGGTTGCCGGCGAAGACGAGATCGTAATCCGTATAGAGGGCCTTCAGATTGCAGGCATCCCCCTGCATGAAGCTCACGCGGCCACCCACGTCGGCCAGCCCGAGCTTTTCGAGCGAGATCGCGCGGCCGACGGTGAGTTCTCCCTCGAGCGGCACCTCGTAGAGCACCTCGTCGCCCTGCTGCAGCCGCACGCCCGACTGGATGAACCGGGCCGAGAAGTCGATCGCGTCGACGTGCGCGAAGAACCGGGCGAATTCGAACGCCGACCGGCCGACCGAGCAGCCGATGTCGAGGCACTTCCGGCGGCGGTCGTCCGGCACGTGCCGCATCGTCGCCTCGACGCAGGCCCGGGGGAAATTCGGCACGTCGAGCGGGAGGGGCACCCTCGCGCCGGAGGCGGTGTCACGCCCGCCGGAAGCGGCATCACACCAACCGGAAGCGGCATCATAATAGTGAAAGTCGAGGTATTGCGTGACGAGCTGGTCGGTCTCGTAGAGCCGCGAACCTTCCGTCGCCGCTTCACCGCCCGGCTCATCGATGACCGTGCGGAAACCCGCGTGCTGGAAGAAGTGACGGCGAAACGCGTATCGGGCGCTCTTGAGCGCCTCGTTGCCGGTCGAGATCCACGAGCCGCCCTTGATGAGATTGTGGCGGCCGTCGAACGTGGGCACCGAGAAATCGTCGTAGAGCGGATGCACCTCGAAGCCCTTGAAGGGCATGATCGGCGTGCGCGTCCACTGCCAGACATTGCCCACCACGTCGCAGAACTCCCCCTGCGGAAACATGTCGACCGGTGTGCTCGTTGCGAAGTGCTCGAGGTTGATGTTGCCCGGCGCGGTTTTCCAATGGGGCTGGTCGGTGTCGGGCGCGTCGCCGAGGGCGGCTTCGCGGATCGCATACCACTGGGCCTCCGTCGGCAGCCGCACGTTCTCACCGGCGCGTCGGGCCATCCAGTTGCAATAGGCCTCCGCCTCGAGGCAGTTGACCTCCACGGGCCAATTCATCGGCAGCTGGATCTCCTCGAGCAGGTTGCGCTGGACATGGCCATCGCCCCGCCGGGACCAAAACTTCGGGTGCTCTGCCCGCGTGTAGTGCAGCCAGCCGCGGCCCTCCTCGGTCCAGAGCGATTCATCGCGGTAGCCGCCGTCGGCGACGAACTCGAGGAACTCGGCATTGGAGACGAGCCGGCGGCCGGCGCGGAAGGCGGGCAGCCGCACCTCCTCGACGCCGTATTCGTTGTCCCAGCCGTAGGTCTGGTCGTCGGCGGCCTTGCCGAGGCGGATCGTGCGGGCGGCGACCGTCAGCCATTCGTTGGCGGGTGGGGTGGCGTGTGTCGGGCAGGAGCCCCAGAGCTTCCGCTCCTCAGGCGTAAGCTCCGCGCCGTGCCGCAGTTCCTCGAGCGGCATCTGCCGCATGATGACGGACGACGTCTCGAGGTGGATCCGCTCGTGCTCGATCCCCATCAAGATGATCCAGGCGGGGGAGTCCTGCCGGATGGGGAGCTCGAGCGGCATCGACGTCAGGAAGTCATCGACCCGCTGCCGCACGGCGGCGCGATAGCGGCGGACGGCATCGACGCCCGGCCAGTCGTAGTGCGCCGTGTTGAGATCGTCCCACGACATCTCGTCCACGCCGACCGCCATCATCGCCTCGATCCGGGGGTCGAGCCGCTCGGAGATGAAGCGGCCCGCGATCAGCTTGTTGACGTAAAAGACCGCGGGGTGGGCGAAGTAGAAGATCAGCGGGTGGCGGAGCGGTTCATGCCGCTCGTAATACGAGGCATCGTCCTTGATCAGGGCGAAGAGCTGGTCGTAGATCTCGCAGGTCTGGTGGAAGTAGCGGCGGATCTCCTCCCGCTTGGCCTCGGCGTCGGCCCCCGAGAGCAGCACCGTCTTCGTGGGCGTGAGCGGCCGGGAGAGACTCGCGAAGGGGGCGGCGTCGCGGCCGCGGCGGGCCTCGGTGGCGGTGGGGTTCATGCGGGGGAATCCGGAGAACGGTGGGGAAAGAGACCCTCAAATCTATCACGGCTCGCGAGGCCGGCCACGAACCGGTCGGGGATCGGCGTGGCCGCCCCCAGGAGCGAGCCGACGACCGCCCCGCGGTGGCAGTTGTCGCCGCCGCAGCGGGCATTGGCACAGACGCCCGCCGCGAAATCGCCCGCATGCCGCCAGGCGAGGAAGAGCGCCGCCGGAAACGCATCCGGGATGTAGCAGGCCGAGGAGAGGATGCCGCCGACCACCGCGTGGTCGCGGTGCTGATCCCACTCGCGGACTTTCGCCGCCGAGATCCAGTCGCTCCCTTCCTCGAGGATCGTCTTCCGGAGTTCGTCGCCGGCGCACGCCCGCACGAGCATCCGCGTCAGGACGTCGGCGGCCTCGAGCACCTCGTCGTCCTTGTGCGTGAGGCTCACGTGCTGCCGCACGATCCGCCGCAGGTCGGGGTGGCGGGGGCCGAGGGCCGCCACGAGCGCCGGCACCGGCACGAGCCCGCCGATGTGCACATCGCGGACGCCGCAGTTGATCGGCTTGCGGCCGGCGGCGAAGTTGGTGAAGAAGTGGCGGTGGTATTCCTCGACGTAGGTGTCGCGGTGGCGGCCCGGCGTGAGCATGAAGGCCACGTAGCGGTCGAGCCAGCGCTCGGCGTCGTAGCCGCGGTCGCCGCGCACGAGCGCGGCGAGCTCGGTCGCGAGCTGGTAATTCAGCGTGTTCTCGCCCGCCGCGAGGAATTGGTGGTAATGGATGCCGCGCTGTCCCCAGTATTGCGCCTGCTCTCGGAGGATGTCCCCCTTCTCGTTCGCCGGCGTGTAGCTCGACCGCCAGAGGATGCTGTCGGCGTGAGGGTTTTTCGGCGCGAGATAGCCGGCGAGCGCTGGCGCGGCGAACGCGGGGTAGTCGCGGGCGAGGGCCTGCTGGTTGTAATACCAGTGGACGGGCATCGCGACGGCGTCGGCGATGAGCGAGCCGAGGAAGGCGTTGGCGGCTGCTTCCAGTTCGTGCGTGCGGTCTTGCATGGGGATCCTTTCAGGCGACGATCCGGTCGAAGAAGCCGCGCACCCGCGGCTCCGGGCAATGGTCGAACATGAAGCCGGCGGCGCCGTGCGCGAGCACCCGCCCCTCGCCGATGAAGGCCACCTCGTCGGCCACCCGGCGGGCGAAGCCCATCTCGTGGGTGACGAGCACGAGCTGCGTGCCAAGGGCCTTGAGCTCGCCGATCATCTCGAGCACTTCGGCCGTCATCTCCGGATCGAGGGCCGACGTGGGCTCGTCGAGAAAGATCCGTTGCGGCTGCACGACGAGCGCCCGCAGGATCGCGATCCGCTGCTTCTGGCCGCCGGAGAGCTCGGCGGGCCGCTTGGAGGCATGCGGCATGAGCTGGAATCGGTCCAGTGGCTCGCGCACGCGGTCGAGCGCGGCCTGCCGGGAAAGCCCGTGCACGTGGATGAGCGGCAGCAGCAGGTTGTCGAGGGCCGAGAGATGCGGAAAGAGGTTGTAGGCCTGGAAGACCGTGCCGACCGTGCGGCGGTAGCGGCGAAGGGCTTCTTCGTCGCGCGGCAGGGCAGCGCCGTCGAAGGCCACGCGGCCCGCCACGGGCACGTCGAGCCCGGCGAGGATCCGCAGCAGCGTCGACTTGCCGCCGCCGGACGGCCCCACGAGCACGAGCGCCTGGATGTCGCCGGTGGAGAGCGAGAGCCGGTCGAGCACCGTCGTGGCCCCGAACCGCTGCGTGAGTTCGGCGATTTCAAGCTTCATAGCGAAACCGTCCCTCGAGCCACCGCGAGAGCGCCGAGAGCGGCAGCGTCAGCACGAGGTAGCCGGCGGCCAGCGGCAGGAAGCTCTCGAGCGTGGAATAGGTGACCGCATTCACCTCCTGCGCGTTGAGCGTGAACTCGGAGATCGCGATCACGGAGAGCAGCGACGAATCCTTGACGAGCGAGACGAGCTGCCCCGCCACCGCCGGCAGCACGAGCCGCACGGCCTGCGGGAGGATCACCAGCCGCAGCGACTGCCAGGGCGTGAGGCCGATGGCCCGGGCCGAATCCCGCTGGGTCTGCGGGATTGCCGCGAGGCCGCCGCGAAAGATCTCCGCCATGTAGGCGCCGCTGAAGAGCGAGAGGACGAGCACGCCCACCACGAACCGGTTCTCGAGACCGACCGCGTTGGCGATCACGTAGAAGCCGATCAGGAGTTGCACGAGCAGTGGCGTGCCACGGATCAGCTCCACGTACACGCGGCCGACGGCTTCGACGAGCACGTTCCTCGATTGGAGGCAGACCGCCGCCACCGCGCCGATCGCCGTGCTCGCAACGAGCGCGGCGAGGCTCAAGGCCACCGTGGTCAGCCAGCCCTGGATGAATTTGTCGCGATACTCCCAGACCGCCGACCAATTCCAGGCATAGTTCACCCGTGAAAACGCCACCGCCACGAGCGCGGCGAAGGCGGCGGCGACGAGGATGTGGGCGAGGCGGCGCGACATGGCTCAGAAATAGAACGGGATGCCCCGCTCGCGGAAGGCCCGCTTCTCCTCCGGCAGGAATTCGTCGCCGAGACGCTCGAAGCCGCCCGCTGCGCGAAACGCCTTCAGGAATTCGTTCACCTGACTGCGCAGCGGCTCGTCCCCCTGCCGCAGGCCGATGGCCCAGGTCTCCTCGCGAAAGGGCTCGAGGATCGCACGGGTGGTTTCGGCGTGGCGTTTGTGGTTTTGGTAGACGGAGAGAGAGTCGTAGATGAAGGCGTCGGCTTTCCCCTGCACGACCTCGAGCACGGCGGTGTTTTCCTTGTCGAGCACGAGCGTGCGCGCCTGCTTGATCGTGGTCGTGGCGTAGTGGTGGCCGGTCGTTCCCTTCTTGACCGCGATCACCCGCCCCTTCACGTCGAGATCGGCGGCCGACTGTACGGGCGACCGCGAGCCGACGAGGAGCGCGAGGCCGGTGCGCAGGTAGGGCTCGGAGAACGCGATCGACTTCGACCGTTCCGGCGTGGCCGTCAGCGACGAGATGATGCAGTCGATCCGGCCGGTCTTGAGCGCGGGGATGAGGCCGTCGAAGGCGATGTTTTCGATCACGAGCGGGCGGCCGAGGTGCTTCGCGAGCGCCTCGGCCAGCCGCACGCTCACCCCCGTGGGCCGCCCCTGCGGGTCGGTCATCTCGAAGGGCGGGTAGGAAAGCTCCATGCCCACCCGCAGCGGTTCGGCGGCCGTGGCCGCGGAAGCCGCAAGGGCGAGAAAGGCGCTGATGGCGAGCATGCGTCTGAGGGGCATCGACGCATTGTAGACGGATCGCTCAGGCGGCGCGGCGGGCAAGCGCCGGCTCGCCGGCCGGGAGCGGGGCGACAGGCTCGATTCGGCCGCCGGGCTTGAGCCGGTAGGCACGGCCGCGCCACTGCGCCGTGGGCGCGAAAAGCGCCACGAACCAGCAGCCGAAAATGAAGAGATCCTTGAGGGGGATGATCGCGGCGAACCGCGGTGCGAGCGGCACTCCGCGGAGTAGCCGGGCGGCGGAGATCTCGAGCAGCATCTTCGCCGCGATGACGGCGGCGGCGACGAGCGCGAGGTCGCGGCGGCCCGCGGTGAGGAGCGGCAGCGACCAGGGGATCGGATTGAAGAGGAGTTCGAGCGGATAGGCCCAGGGGCAGATCCGCCAGCGCAGGCCGGCGTGGCGGAGGTTGCGGGCCGTGAGGCTTTGCCACGACCAGTCGCGCTGGATGACCCGCACCGGCGTCTCGGCGCAGCGCAGCTTCCAGCCGGCGGCCGCGACCTGTCGGGAGAGCTCGTAGTCGTCGGCCCCGCAGTCGCCCACCCGGGCGAAGTCGTCGACGTCGGCCAGGGCGCGACGGCGGACCCACTGCCCCTTCGCGTTGACGGTGTGCTGGCCGGCGAGCAGCCGGCAGCCGATCGTGAGAAACGCGGCATACTCGGTGTAGTGCAGGTTTTCGATGGCGGCGGGCACCGTGCGCTCACCGACGGCGACGACCGGCTGATAGACCATGCCCACGCGCGGGTCGTCGAAGGCGGGGAGCACCTGCGGGATGTCGCCGGGGGAGAGCCGCACGTTGCTGTCGCTCAGGAGGATGACATCGTGCCGCGCGTGCCGGAGCAGCGTCTCGAGGAGGGCCACCTTCGGATTGGGCACGGTGTCATCGGCGCCGAAGACGATGGCGATGTCTCGGCGCGGGTATTCCTTCGCGAGCCGGCGGGCGAGCAGCAGGGCTGGGTCGCCGGGGTCGGCCGCGCCGAAGACGATCTGCAGGGGCTCGTGATCGGCGTCGAGAAACGACCGCAGGTTTTTTTCGAGTTCTTCGTCGGCGCCGCAGAGTGTCTTCAGGATCGTGACACCGCGCGGCTCGGCCGTTGCGATGGAACGCTGCCTGCGGGCCGCCGTGAGGCCGACGGCGAGCGACCAGCCGACTGCGAGTGACCAGGCCAGGCCATACGCTGCCAGGCTCACCAGGCAGG
The DNA here is from genome assembly GCA_044342075.1 of Pirellulales bacterium. GTDB lineage: Bacteria > Planctomycetota > Planctomycetia > Pirellulales > UBA1268 > RGVT01. The sequence continues at coordinate 25,412 of JBIIQM010000007.1, read as the reverse complement.
GCAGGGCCAGCGTCCACGGGGAATGGAAGAAGCTCACGATCGCCCGCTTCACGACGGAAAAAAGAGACTGCTTCGTGTTCTGCACGGGGAAACTACCGCCGACAGAGGGGCGTGCTCAATGGCACATGGCGGGCGTTTCTTCGCGACGGGTGTGCGTTCGGGAAGGCTGGGGCGGCGCGGTGGAATGGGGGGCGGGCGGGACCTATTGCATGGTTGCGGATGCGAGGGGTTATGCCAGGAATTACCACTGCGATCGTGTCGAAGAAGCCCTTCGGGAGACTGCCGGCAGGCCGGCGTTTCGCGATCGTGGCATCACGGCAGAGCGTGGAGTGACCTGATGAGATTGCTGACCGCGTCGTGCCTCCTCCTCGCCCTGTTGGTCGCCGCGGCCGCACTCTCGGCCCGGCATGCCGTCGGCGAGTCGTGGGAGGTTCTCACCACGTCCTCCCGGCGGCCCGCCAGCGTGGTGAAGCCCCTTCCCAAAGTACCGGCCGACCCGCCGCTGCCCGCGCCTCTGCCACCGGGAGCCGGCACCTTCAGGCCTGCGACGGCGGCGCCGAGCGCCGAGCCACCGCCGACGTCGAAGGAACTCGTCGCACTGCGCCGGCAGATCGCCCAGACGCTGGCCGCCTACAGGCGTCGGCCGCTCAACACGCTCGAGCACAATCCCTGGGAGCTCATGCATTGGGCGATCGCCTATGGCCCGGCTTCGCTCGTCAGGCTCGGTGGCCCCGGCGGCGACCCGGTCAGCTGTGTCGGCTGGCTCAACATGGGCGGCCGCAGCCGCGGGCAGGTGATGCTCGCCACCCAGGACGATCGGCTCGTCGCGCTCCGCGGCAAGGGCATGCAGGGGCATGTGTCGCAATACCTCGCCGTGATGGCGCAGTGCCGCGTGGCGCCGTCCTCCCCGATCGAGATCGACGGCCGATCGTTCACGCTCGCCGACCTGATCGAGTCGGAGCAGCGGGCATGCACGGAGAAGACGGAGCTCACGTTCACGCTCATCGCGATGGCGCATTACCTCGACACCGATGCGACCTGGCTCGCGGGCGACCGGAGCGAGTGGTCGCTGCCGAAGCTCGTGCAGGAGGAGATCGTGCAGCCGCTCCGCGGCGCGCCCTGCGGCGGAACGCATCGCCTGTTTGGGCTGGCCTACGCGTGCCAGCGGCGGCGCGAGGCGACCGGAACGCTCGACGGCGTCTACGTCGCCGCCAATCGCTATGTCCGCGGCCAGCAGCAGCGGCTCTTCAACGAGCTCCAAAACCCGGACGGCAGCTTCAGCACCGATTGGTTCAACCGCGCCGAGGATGGCGATGACGTCGAGCGGAAGCTCCGCACCTCTGGGCACATGCTCGAGTTTCTCGTCTCCACGGCGGATCAGCATGTGCTTTACCACCCCCGCACGATCGCCGCGGTGGAGTTCGTGACCGGCATCCTCGCCGCGGAGCCGGAGCGGGATTGGAAGGTCGGCCCGTTGTGCCACGCGCTCCACTCCCTTTCCATCTATCAGGAGCGGCTCTGGGGGTCGCTGGTCCCGGGCGCGGTGGCGGCCTATCACGGGCCGATGAAGGCCAGGGGCGCGGCGCCGCGGGTGGCGTCGTCGTCAGGCGGCAGCCCGGCGGTGGGCAATCTCGGGAAATGACTCGCTGAACGCGTGGCCGCACGCGGAGCGAATCCCGAGCCGCACGAGCAGGCCGCGACGGAATGTCCGAAACGGCACGGCGAACTGCCGGTGCAGCCGGATCCACCAGGGCCGCAATTGCTCCAGGTCGCGGATCGTGAGGCCGGCCTGGTCTGGCCGGTGTTTCACCTGGTGCTTGAGCAGGTGGTAATCATCGCACCGCTGCAGGAGCCCGAGCAGGCCGCCGAGAGCCCTCGCAGCGAGAGGGCTGGAGGACGGCAGCGCGAACGAGATCTGGAAGTCGATCAGGAAAGGGTGGCCGTCCGCGGCCACGAGGATATTCTCGCGCTTGTGCAGGTCCACGTGGGCGACGCCGCGGCGGTGCACTTCCGCGAGCAGTGCCTGGAAGCGCGGGAAGAACCGTTCGTCGACCCATTCCCCCTCGGCGAGCGCGTGGCCGTCGATGAACGTACGGGCGACGGCATGCGGCAGGGTCGAGCCCGCCACGGTCACCGCGCCGAGCGAGGGCGCGATGCCGGGAATGCCGTCGAGCCGCGCGTGAAAGGCTTGCTCGCGGCTCGCGAGCAGCCGGCCGAGCCAGCGCATCGGAAAGCCGAGGATCGACTGTTGGCGATTGAATTTGCAGAGGGCCCGGCGATCGGCTGATTCATAGATGGCGGTGGCGGCCCACGAATCGTGCTTGAGCAGTTCGATCATCCGAAACGGCTCCCCCTGGATCTCCACCACGGGCGGCGGTTCGTTCCTGCCGAGCGCCCGAAAGATGGCCGGGCGCGGCCGCACGCCGCCGTCGCCGGACGGCTTTGACTGGGGGGTGACGAAAAAGGCGCGTGGTGCTTGCACGGGATTGTCTTCGTCCGTCCCCGGGCCGTCGCGGTGAGAAATTCCCGCGACTCGCCCCGGCGGCCCCCGGCCGTGCGGCCAGCCCGGCCGGCAGGTTTTGCCCAGGCTGCCCGACGCGATGTGTCCACCGGCCGCCCGTGGTCAAAAAGGGGCGGTTTTGCCGCGTTCCCGTGGGCCTGTTTACGGTTTCCGGCCCTCGGGGCGCGTCGGTCAGCGTATGGACTCGGCGTGATCCCGAGATTCTCGAAAGGGTTTTTAACCATGGTCAACAAGTTCTTGATCCGCCTCGTCGGCACGCTCACCTGCGTGGCCGCAGTCGCCACCGCCTGGGACGCTGAAGCCGGCCACCGTCGCCACCACCGTCGGTCGTGCTGCTACACCGAGCCGTGTTGCGTGAGCACCTGCCGCCCGGTGTGCGATCCCTGCTGCGAACCCGTCTGCGCCCCGGCCTGCGCCCCGGTCTGCAGCACCAACTGCTGCCCGACCTACACCGTGCGGTCGTGCGATCCCTGCTGCGCCCCGCGCTACGTGAGCAGCTGCAACGCGTGCGGCCTGATCGCCTGCGACTGCGGAGTCGTGACGCGGACGATCGTCTCCTGCGACGCCTGCCTCGCCGGCACGATCGTCAGCGAGCAGACGGTGGTCGCCACCGCGGCGAAGCAGCCGTCGGTCAAGCTCGCGTCGGCGAAGAAGTAGGCGGCTTCCCTGAAGTAGGCGGCTTCCCTGCAAGCACCCGCGCGGAGCAGGACATCCGCGCGGGGTTGTTGCCGGGCCTGGCGTAGGACAGGCTTCAGCCTGTCGAGTGGACCTCTTCCTCCGGAAGAGGACTCAGAAGGGGATCTGCTTCCGGAGGAAGCGGTCTACCGGGCGGTCTCCGCGTGCTCCGCCCAGGCTGCGACGGGCACGCAGCTGCAGAAGAGGTTGCGGTCGCCGTGCACGTTGTCGACGCGGCCCACCGGAGGCCAATACTTCCGCATCTCGAGGCCGGCGACGGGAAAGACGGCCGTGGCGCGGGAATACGGATGCCGCCACTCGGCGGCCGCGATGCTGCCGGCCGTGTGCGGCGCGTTCTTGAGGGGATTGTCGTCCTGCGGCCATTCGCCCGCCTCGACCCGCGCGATCTCGTTTCGGATCGCGATCATCGCGTCGATGAAGCGGTCGAGCTCGGAAAGGCTCTCGCTCTCCGTCGGCTCCACCATCAGCGTGCCGGGCACCGGGAAGCTCAACGTCGGCGCGTGGAAGCCGTAGTCGATGAGCCGCTTGGCCACGTCTTCGGCCGTGATCCCGCTCGTCTCCTTGAGCGGCCGCAGGTCGAGAATGCACTCGTGGGCCACGCGGCCGCCCGCGCCGGCGTAGAGCGTGGGGAAGTGGTCGCGGAGCCGAACGCTCACGTAGTTGGCCGTCAGGATCGCCGCCTCCGTCGCGTGTGTGAGCCCGGCCGCGCCCATCATGCGGCAATACATCCAACTGATCGGCAGGACGGCCGCATTGCCGAGCGGCGCGGCGGAGACGGCGCCCACGGAGCCCGTCGGCAGGCCGCCGGTCGCATGGCCCGGCAGGAAGGGAATGAGATCCTCGACGACGCAGACCGGCCCGACGCCCGGGCCGCCGCCGCCGTGCGGAATGCAGAAGGTCTTGTGGAGATTCAAGTGGCTCACGTCCCCGCCGAATGCGCCCGGCGCGGCCACGCCGACGAGCGCGTTCATGTTGGCGCCATCGACGTACACGCGGCCGCCGTAGCGGTGCACGATCGCGCAGAGATCCTTCACGCCCGCCTCGAAGACGCCGTGCGTGCTCGGGTAGGTGATCATCACCGCCGCGAGGTGATCGGCGTGCTCGCGGCACTTGGCCTCGAGTTCGGTGAGATCGACGTTCCCTTGCTCGTCGCAGCCGGTGACGATCACCTGCATGCCCACCATCTGCGCGCTGGCCGGGTTCGTGCCGTGGGCCGACGACGGGATGAGGCAGATGTTTCGGTGCCCCTCCCCGCGCGATTCATGCCAGCCACGGATCGCGAGCAGGCCGGCGTATTCCCCCTGGCTGCCGGCGTTGGGCTGCAGGCTGATGCCGGCATAGCCGGTCGCCTCGCAGAGCCACTTCGTCAACTGCCGCGCGAGGATCGAAAAGCCTTCGCGCTGGTCGGCCGGCGCGAAGGGATGGACGTCGGCAAACTCGGGCCACGTGACCGGGATCATCTCGCTCGTGGCATTGAGCTTCATCGTGCAGCTGCCCAGTGGGATCATGCTGCGATCGAGGGCGAGATCCTTGTCGGAGAGCGACCGCATGTACCGCAGCATCGCCGTCTCGCTGTGGTGCGAATTGAAGACGGGGTGCGTGAGGAAGTCGCTCGTCCGCCGCAGGCCCGGGGGGATGAGCGACTCCGCAGCCTGCTCGCATGCGGAAAAATCCGGCGCCGTCTGCCCCGGCGCCGCAAAGGCCTGCCAGAGCCGCAGGAGATCGTCGCGGGTGGTTGTCTCATCGAGGGCGACGGCGAGCGTGCGGGAGTCGAGCACGCGGAGGTTCATGCCGAGCTCGCGGGCCCGCGCGGCGATCTCGTCGGTGCGGTCCCCAGAGTCGATGGCGAGCGTGTCGAAGGCGTGGGCATGTTCGAGCGTCAGGCCGAGCCGCCGCAGGCCGACGGCGAGGATCGCGGCGAGCGCGGCGATCCGTTCGGCGATGCGCACCAGGCCCGCCGGGCCGTGGTAGACGGCATACATGCTCGCCACGACGGCAGGCAGCACCTGCGCGGTGCAGATATTGGAGGTGGCCTTCTCGCGGCGGATGTGCTGCTCGCGCGTCTGCAGGGCGAGCCGGTAGGCAGGCCGGCCGTGGGCATCGACGCTCACGCCGACGAGCCGGCCGGGCAGCGAACGCTTCGCTTCGTCGCGGCAGGCGAGAAATGCGGCATGCGGCCCGCCGCAGCCCATCGGCATGCCAAATCGCTGGCTCGTGCCGACGACGATGTCGGCGGCCCATTCGCCAGGAGGCGCGAGCAGCGCCAGGGCGAGCAGGTCGGCCGCCACGCAGAGCAAGGCCTGCTTTTCGTGGACGCGTGCGGCGAGCGACCGATAATCAGCCACGTCGCCACTGGTGGTGGGATACTGCACGAGCGCGCCGAAGCACTCCTGCCGGGCGAGCAGTTCGTCGATGTCGCCGACGACGACCTCGATGCCGAGCGGACGGGCCCGCGTCTGGAGCACCTCGAGCGTCTGCGGGTGGCAGCCGCTGTCGGCGAGAAACACCTGGCTGGGGCTCGCAGCGGTGCGGCGGGCGAGCGTCATCGCCTCGGCCGCGGCCGTCGCTTCATCGAGGAGCGAGGCATTGGCCAGCGGCATGCCGGTGAGTTCGCAGACCATGGTCTGGAAGTTGACGATCGCCTCCATCCGGCCCTGGCTGATCTCGGCCTGGTACGGGGTGTAGGCGGTGTACCAGGACGGGTTTTCGAGAATGTTGCGCAGGATCACGGCCGGCGTGTGAGTGCCGTGGTAGCCCTGGCCGATGAAGCTCTTGAGCAGCCGGTTCTTCTGCGCGATCGCCCGGAGCTCGGCGAGGGCCGCCTTCTCACCGATGGCCGGCGGCAGCTGCATGGCATCGCGGCGGGCGATGCTCGGCGGCACGATGGCTTCGATCAGCGATCGGCGCGAGTCCGCGCCGATCGCGTCGAGCATGTGCCGCTCGTCGGCGGCGTCGAGGCCGATGTGGCGGCTGGCAAATTCGGCGGCGTTTTCGAGCCGCTCGAGTTTTCCGAGGGGCTCGAGGCGGCAAGGGGTCGGCTTCGACATGACAGGGCTCCAGATGCCGGCGACGGCGCGAAGCCATCACCGAGAACCCTGTTGTCCTTGGACCTGAGAGATTCGCCGCAGGCGGCGCCCGCGGTTTGCCCCTTCGGTGGATTCCCGGCCCGCATGCGAGCTGGCAATCGCTCTCCAACAGTGTCTGTCGTCAGTTCTTTTGCCTGAGCGTTCGGCCTTCGGCGGTCTTGCGACTCTCTCCTGACGAAAAGAAGTCTAGCCGCCCCCGCCATGGGCGTGAAGGGTGACGGTGATTTGCGGCCGGGGCCGCTACACTGCCGGAGGAACGAAGCCACAAACCACGTCCTCCGAAATCCACGGTGCACACTATGGTTCAACCGCTCGCCACTCCAGCCCGCTTTTCCCTCGCTTGCATGGCGGGCTTTCGGTTGAGCAAGCCACTCCTCGTTGCCTTGATTGTCGCCTTCGCTGAGGTGGCGGTCGCCGCGCCGGCCGACCGGATCATCCGCGGCGGTGTCATCGTCACCGTGAACCCCGCGCAGCCGGCGGCCGAGGCGGTGGCGATCAAGGGCGGGAGGATCGTGGCCGTCGGCTCCGAGGCCGACGTGATGAAGCACAAAGGTGAGGCGACGGAGGTGACCGACCTCGCGGGCAAGACGCTCGTGCCGGGCTTCATCGACGGGCACAGCCATTTCTTCAGCCTCGTCGACGTGCAGACGCAAGCCCTCTGCGCGTCGCCGCCGGCGGGGCCCTGCAAGAGCGTGGCCGACGTGATCGCAGCGCTCGAGAAGATCCGGGAGCGGCGGAAGATCGGCCCCGGAAAGTTCGTCATCGGCTTCGGCTACGACCCCGAACTGCTCGCCGAGAAGCGGGCTCCGACGAAGCAGGAGCTCGACGCCGCATTTCCAGAAAACCCCGTGATCCTCGTGCACGTCTCGGGCCACGGCGCGATGCTCAACTCGAAGGCGCTTGCCTTGTATGGCGTCACCGCCGCCACACCCACGCCCGCGGGGGGCGTGATCGGCCGCGAGCCCGGCTCCAACGAGCCGAACGGCCTGCTCTTCGAGACGGCCTTCCTGCCGATCTTCTCGAACGTGCCGGGGCCCGACGGCGACGAGGCCATCCAACTCCTGAAGACCGGGCAGGATCTCTACCTGCGCGAGGGCATCACGACGGCCCAGGAGGGGGCCACGCTGAAGCACCAGCTCGACCTCCTGCGGGCGCTCGCCGACCGCGGCGACCTGAAACTCGACGTGATCGCCCTGCCGTTCATCGCGGAGGTGGACGAAATCTTCGGCGGCAAACCGCCACGGAACGAGCCCGAATACAAAAACCGCCTGCGGATCGGCGGAGTGAAGGTGCTGATGGACGGCTCCCCGCAGGGGCGGACGGCCTGCTTCACCACGCCCTACCTCACCCCTGGACCGGCGGGCCAGAAAAACTGGCGCGGCGAACTGTCGTTCCCGCAGGCCACGCTCAACGAGATGGTGAAGAAGGTCTACGACGGCGGGGCCACGCTGTTCGTCCACTGCAATGGCGATGCCGCGATCGACGCGCTCCTCGAGGCGCATCGCTTCGCCTCGGGGGACGATCCCGCGAAGCCTCGCGGCACGGTCGGCGTCCACTCGCAGTTCATCCGCCGCGATCAGCTCGCCAAATACAAGGCCTGGGGGATCACACCGTCGTTCTTCACGATCCACTGTTTCTATTTCGGCGACACGCACATCGCCAACCGCGGGAGAGCGCAGGCGGATTTCATCAGCCCGATGAAGTCGGCCCGGGCGATCGGCCTGCGTCCGAGCAATCACACCGATTTCAACGTCGCGCCGCTCGATCAGATCTTCACGATCCACACGGCGGTCAACCGCCTCTCGCGGTCGGGGCAGGTGATCGGCGCCGACGAGCGGATCACGCCGCTGGAGGCCCTCGAGGCGATCACGATCGATGGCGCCCGGCAATACGGCGAGGAGGCGCAGAAGGGCTCGATCGAGGTCGGCAAGCTCGCCGACTTCGCGGTGCTCTCCGGCAACCCGCTCACCGTGCTCCCGGCCTCGATCCAGACGATCCGCGTCGCCGAAACGATCAAGGAGGGGAAGACGGTCTGGATCGCCCGGTAGGATAGGCTTCAGCCTGTCTCTTCATGATCCGGCTTCAGCCTGTCTCTTCTTCAGCCCGTTTCCCGCGGCGGCGGAAATCACCCCCTTCGACAGTCCGTCCCGGCAAGAGTAGTCTCGGTCCATCGTCGAACGCTTTCCCTCTCATCCGCAAGGCGGCGGTGCCAGCATGTCGATCGCGGTCGAACCCAGTTCCCCCGAGCCGATCGCCCCCCCCGCGGTCGATGCCCTCCACGACGCCGTCCTCCACCGGCATGAAACGCTCGACATCCCAGAGGCCTCCCAGCCCGTGGCGATCGAGTGGGACTATCTGTTGGCCCTGACGGTGGTCCACGCGGCGGCGCTGCTCGCCTTCCTGCCCTGGTTTTTCAGTTGGGCCGGAGTGGCCACCGCCATCGCCGGCCACTTTCTCTTCGGCATGCTCGGCATCACGATCGGATACCACCGCCTCCTCACGCATCAGGGCTTCACCTGCCCGAAGTGGTTCGAGCACGCGCTGGCCATCCTTGGCATCTGCACGTTCCAGGATTCGCCCGCCCGCTGGGTCGCGATCCACCGCATGCATCACAAGGAGTCTGATCAACAGCCCGATCCCCACTCCCCGCTGGCCGGGCTCTTCTGGGGGCACATGGGCTGGTTGCTGGTGAAGAACCGCGACCACCGCAACGTGTTCTGCTATGAGCGGTATGTCCGCGACCTGCTCCGCGATCCCTTCTACGTCGCGCTCGAGCGCCGCCGCACGTGGTTTTGGATCTACGTGGCCCACGCGGCCCTGATCACCGCGGTTGGCTTCGCGATCGGCTGGTTTTCCACCGGCACGTTGGCCGGCGCCGGCCAGCTCGCCGCCAGCCTGCTCGTCTGGGGAGTGTTCGTGCGCACGGTCGTCGTGCTCCACGGCACCTGGGCGGTCAACTCGGTCGCCCACGTCTGGGGCTACCGCAACTACGAGACGACCGACAACAGCCGCAACAACTGGATCGTCGCCCTGCTCTCGCACGGCGAGGGCTGGCACAACAACCACCATGCCGACCAGCGGGCGGCAGCCCACGGGCATCGCTGGTGGGAACTCGACATGTCGTGGTGGGTGATCCGGGCCCTGGAGTCCGTGGGCCTCGTCCGCGACGTCGTCCGGCCCCGCTCGTGGCGCGGCTGAAGCTGCGCGGGCGAAAGACGTTCGGACCCGTCATTCGCGGATGACACTAGCTGCGGCCGGCTGCTCAGTATTGTGCACGAGGCCGTACCATTTGTCGAAAATCGCTCTGATTCTTGGGCCGTACGTGCATTTCACGGCGGCCGATCTGGGGCGGTTCGCGATCAAGCGGCGGCCATCCGGCTGGCGTTCAGGCCCATCGGGCTCTGAACGGCAGGCGGATGTCGGAGGAACCCCTCGGTGACCACTTTCATGGTCGCCATCAGGATTTCTCCAATGTTTGACATTACTTCAGGTCCCGGCGACGCCGGGCATGGCTCGTTTGGTTCCTCTGACAATTCGAATGGATATCGACACGGCCGCGGCCGGCTCCGCGGCGATGACTTTGGCCTGACCGCACGGCGCAGCCTACTGGGGCTGGCCCGCACCTATCTTGAGACACAGGCCCGACTCTGGCCGGAACTGGCCGGCACGCCCGCAGTGCCGACGATTACGGACGCCGTGGTGGAGGCGATGGCCGACGACTTCGAACGTCGGTTCCGCACCCAGTTGGTCGATGTTTTCAACCCGGTGGGCCTCCGGCGGATCTGGACGGACATCGGCCTCGGCTACGTCCGGTTCAGCGACGAAGGGTCGAATCCCCGGTCGCTCGATCAGCAGCTGATCAACGTGCTGCAGCGGGCCCGCCGCGATGGCGTCTTCATCCCCTGGCACTACGTCTGCGCCGACTATGCGGTGAGCGGCACGCTCGCGTGCCGCCGCGGCTACACGGTCGCCAAGATGCTGGTGGAGCGGCGGGCAGAGACGGGCGTCGCCTGGTTCATCATTGACGACCTCGGCCGCATGAATCGCAACATGCTCGAATCGCTCCGGCTCAACGAGTTGGTCGAGGCAACGCAGGTGCGGGTCATCGGTGCCAGCGACGGCTTCGACAGCAGCAACCAGCAGTCGAAGATCATGCTGGCGATGATGAGCTCGTTTAACGAGGTCTTCATCGACCAGCTGAAGGCGAAGGTGCACCGCGGACAGACCGACGCCTTCAAGCGAGGCGAGATCGTCCAGCACCCAGGCTTCGGCTATCGGCTGGTGGACGTCTTGACGCCAGAAGGCAAGCCCGAGCTCACCCGCAAGGGAACTATCAGGAAGCGGGTGGAGATCGATCCCGAGGCGGCCGAGTGGATCGTCCGCGGCGCCGAGATGATCGTTCGCGATAGCCAAAGCCCCGGTGCGGTCGCCGTGGTGTTCAACGACAACAACGTCGGTGGTGCCCGCACATGGTCGAGCAACCGCATCCGCAAGCTTTACGCCCGCGAGCGACTCGTTGGCGTAGAGGTCTTTCGCAAGACCAAGCAAGTCCGCGACCGCGACACCGGTCATGTGGACGTCGTGCAGAAGGATCGCGCGGAGTGGATGACCCGCGAATGCCCCGAGCTGCGGATCCTCGAGGGCGAACTAGCCGAGGCCGTGAAGGCGAAGCTCAATCTGGGCAGCATGCGGTTCGGGAAGAACGCGGCCGAACTGCGTCGTGATGGGAAAGACCCGGGGCGGCGGGCGGATGTCTATCCGACCGTGCTCGTGCGTCCCGTGTGCGGTGGTTGCGGCAAGCCGATGGCTCTGAGCCGGTCGACCGGCAAGTACAAGAGCTTCGTCTGCCTGAACTCGATCCACGGCGGGCATGGGTGCCGCAACAAGGGCAACAAGTCGGCGCGGATCATCGACGAGGCCGTCCTCAAGGCGGTTTCGGCCCAAATCCTCGACGATGGATTCATCACGGACCTGACGGCCGAGGTGAACATCCGGCTTGCAGAGGCGGCCAGGCGGCCCCGGGACACCGAGAAGAAGCTCGAGCAGGAGATCACCAGCCGGCAGCGGCAGGTCTCTCGGCTGACGAAGCGGCTCGAGAAGATCGAGGACGCCGGCGGCCTCGACACCATCTTTCATAAGGTGGCGGAGCTGACCCGGCAGCTGGAGGCCAAGCGGGCCGAGCTCAAGGAGGAGCAGCGGCGGAACCGCCGGCCGCCGGTTACGAGCGTCAAGGAGAAGGACGTCGTGGTGGCCCTCACCCAACTCCGAGAGGTTCTCCTATCGGACGTGGGCCGGGCGGCTCCGGTGCTGCAGGCTCTCGTGGGCGACGTGGTCGTGGAGTCCAAGAAGGTCGAGGGACAGAAGCGGCCGGAGATGGTCGCCAAGTTCACGATCGACGGGATTCTGGCCCTTGCCGCGCTCGAACGCGGGAAGGGGGCCGGCGGTGATGATCCAACGGTCGGGCTTTGGGAGTTCCTGAATACCGACCGTTGGATAATGCTCGGTAAGGCCCCCCGCGGCCGCCGCGATGTCGTGGTTCCGCTACACCGCACACCGAAGTACGAGGTGATGCTGCCACAGATCTTGGAGATGGCGGAAGCCGGGTCGGGCATCGACCTGATCTCGCGTGCGCTTGGCATCGGGGCCGAGGTCGTGCGGGACGCCCTCTATCTGCACCGCACGGGAAAGCGGCCGCCGGGCCGGATCGACGAACGTCGTCGTCGGGTGCGTAAGCCGGGGCAGCCGTTCGTGCCGAGGTACAAGCAGATTGCGGCGGAGGTGGATCGCCGTAGGAAAGCCGGGGAGGGGTTCGATCGGCTGGCTCGCGAGATGAAGGTCAGCCGCGGCACGGTCTTGCGGGCCTACGATTTCGCGAACCGCGACGAAGCCGCCGCGGCCGCACGCGAGGGTCGCAAGCCGACACGTCCGCCCCATCAGTGGAGCGAGGAATCCCGGGCCACAAAACGTAAGCCGCGGGGTGCGTGACTGCAGTTGGAGCCTGTGGCGCTCGCAGGGGCGTGCGCCACGGGCCTCCCCGACGCGGTCCAAAGTCCGCCCACACTGCGGCACGACAAGTTCCCGCCGTTACGAGCGACGCCGGCCGGAGAGGACGCCGCTCTACAAGGTCGTCGCAGAGCACCTCGAAGGCTGGCTTGAGAATCGGTCGGTCGTCGAGCAGCCCATCTCGGCGCACGTCGAACGGGAGCTACGGTCATATCTCACCTGTGGCATCCTCTGCTTTGGATTCGGCAGGGCACGCTGTACGTCGTGCGGGCAGGGTTTTGTCGTAGCCTTCTCGTGCAAGGGCAGGGGTGTCTGTCCGTCTTGCAATGGCCGCCGCATGGCGCAGACAGCTGCGCATCTCGTTGATCGCGTCATACCCCCGGTGCCTGTCCGGCAATGGGTGATTTCGGTGCCACAGCGGCTCAGAGGATTCATTGCTGACCGGCCCCAGGCCGTGGCGGCCCTGACGCGGATCTTTCTCAGCGAGATCGAACGGCTGCTCTGCGCTGAGCGACTCCTCTGCGAAGCAGCGGGCGGCCCATGTGGAGATGATGCCCCGGCGGCTCCTCGGCCACGCCCGGGCGCCGTCTCCTTCCTGCAACGTTTCGGCTCGGCGATCAACCGCCACGTCCACCTCCATGCGTGTGTGACTGACGGCGTGTTCACGCAAAGTTCCGACGGCTACTCCGCAAAGTTTTTCCTGCACGGCCGATCACGGCCGCAAACCTCGCAACCCTCACCGAACGCGTGCGACGCCGGGTCGTGCGCTGGTTCCGCATGCAGCGGCTCCTCGACGCCGATACGGCCGCCGACATGCTCGCTCGAGAAAACAGTGGGTTTTCGGTGGACGCCAGCGTCCGGATCACGCTCATCGACCGCGACGTGCCGAGCTATTTTCAGAGCCTTGAGCACCTGCTGCGGTATTGCGCCCGTCCGCCTTTCGCGCTGGAACGGCTCTCCGTGAGGCGCGGTGAAGATGGCCGCATCAGTCACGTTCGCTACCTGCTACCACGGCACAAGGCGGCCAACTGGGTCGGCCCGGGGCGCGGGCAGAAGTCCACGCGGCCGGGCGTTAACGGCGTCGTCGAACTCTCACCGTTTGAGTTCCTCGACCGGCTCGCGGATCTGGTCTCACCGACGCGGAAGCACCGGCATCGCTACCACGGGGTGTTCGCCCCGAATCGCAAGCTCAGGCCCGCCGTCACGGCGCTCGCCATCGGAAACATCGGCAAACAACGCGAGGCCGCGACCGGCGTGCTCGGGGGCGACGGTCACGGCACCGGAGTCTGTTGCGACACGACGGCAAAGCCCCGCTCGCACGACACCTCACGGATTGCTTGGGCCAAGCTCATGGCCCGGGTTGGGGAGGAGTTTCCGCTGGAGTGCCCCGGGTGTGGTGGCGATATCCGGCTCATCGCATTCATCACCGATCCGGGCCCGATCCGGAAGATCCTCACGCACCTCGGCGAACCGCTCGAACCGCCGCCGATCTCTCCCGCTCGCGGGCCGCCCACCGACTGGGGCGAGCTCGTACAGGCCCCCGACAACCGTGACGTTTTTCAATCGTCGCCGGACTAGCTGCCCGCGACGATCGGCCCGGCACGCACCCGTCAGCGACCAGCCCGGGCCCGATCGCGACTCACCGACCGGAAAACGGTTGCGGAAGTGCCATTGACCGGACTATGTCTTCGTGGCACGGCCGGTCGTCTACGGCAGCGTCGCCCCGGCGTACGTTCCGAGGCCCGCTGTTCGGTTGCCGCTGAATCGGGCATACCGTCGCGTCTGGCGAAGGGGGTGGTGAGCCCTGAGCGAAGTAAACGACTCGGTCGAGGATCATATTTTCCAGGGCAGGCGACCGGCCGGTCGTGCACGAGTGCCGACGAAAAAACGATCGCTGTTCTGGTCATCGCACCTCCCTTGTGGAGAGGGAGCATGGGAGCGTGCCACGGAATGGCGTCCACGCTTTCCGAAGAAACCGCAGCCAGTTGCCGTGCATCACTTTCTCGATGTCGGCTGGCGGATAGCCCCGCTTCGCAAGCATGTCCTGACGTCCCTTTCACTCATGCCAGCAGGTCGTGCACGACGGTGCCGCTGACGTCGGTAAGCCGGTAGTCGCGGCCGTTGAAGCGGTAGGTCAGCCTTTTGTGGTCAAGTCCGAACAGGTGCAGGATGGTGGCGTGAAGGTCGGGCACTGAGACCGGAGCCTCGACGACCGCGTAGCCAAACTCGTCGGTCGCCCCGTGCGTTGCGCCCCCTTTGATGCCCCCCCCGGCCATCCACATCGTGAATCCCTTTGGATGATGGTCGCGGCCTTTGCCGTTTTCCGCGACCGGCGAGCGGCCAAACTCGCCGCCCCAGATCACGAGCGTCGAGTCGAGCAGGCCCCGCTCGGCCAGATCACTCAGTAGTGCGGCGATCGGTCGGTCGGTCTCGATGCAGCGCTGATCGTGATTTTTTTTGAGATCTTCGTGGGCATCCCAGGCCATGGCAGCTTCGTTGCCTCCGCTGTAGACCTGCACAAACCGCACGCCACGCTCGACGAGCCGTCGGGCGAGGAGGCAATTTCTGCCGAAGTGGGCGGTCTGTTTGTCGTCGAGCCCGTACGACCGCCGCACGTACTCCGGCTCCTCATCGAGGGCGGTGCACTCGACGGCGCTCGTCTGCATGCGATAGGCCAACTCGTAGGCATTGATGCGGGCCGCCAAGTCGCTCTCCGAAGGATGGGCGGTCGCGAACCGTTCGTTCCACGACTTGAGGAGTCCGAGCCGTGCCCGCTGTCGCTCGTCGCCGACCTCCCGCGGCGGCTTGAGGTAGGCGATCGGTTCACCCGAGCTGCGAAACGGCACGCCCTGGTAGGCAGCGGGCATGAACCCCTGCGACCAGTTGAGGCCGCCGTTTACGGGCGCGCCCTGATGATCGAGGAGCACGACGAAGCCGGGCAGTTCGGCCGACTCCGAGCCGAGGCCGTACGTCAGCCACGAGCCGACGTTCGGCCGGCCGGAGAGGATCGAGCCCGAGTTCATCTGGAAGAGGGCTGGTCCATGGTTGTTGCTCTCGGCGTGCATGGAGCGGATGACGCAGAGCTTGTCGGCGTGGCGGGCGAGGTGCGGGAAGGTTTCCGCGATAGCGATGCCTGAATCGCCGTGCCTCGCGAAGCGGTAGGGGCTGCCCATCGCCACGTTCTTCGTCTTGTTTCCCATGAAGGCATCGGTGTCCTTCCAGACGGGGATCGGGCTGCCGTGCCACTTGGCGAGAGCGGGCTTCTCGTCAAACAGGTCGACGTGGCTGGGCCCCCCGTACATGAACAGGAAGATCGCAGCCCGGGCCCGCGGAGCGAACAGCGGCGGCCGTGCCGCCAACGGATTCTCGGAATGCTCGGCTGCCAACAGACCGTCGTCGGCCAGGATCGACTGGAGCGCCAGTCCGCCGAACCCGGCGCCGGCCTGCTGAAGCATGTGTCTGCGGGTCAGCATCGGAGTTACTCCACGTAGACGAATTCGCTCGAATTGAACATGACGTGTGCGAGGTCGGCGAGAGCCGAACGGCGGTCGCCATGCGACTCGCGCGAACGGACGAAGGAAACAGCCTCGTGTAGACGCGACGGATCGGGCGGTCGCCCGAGTGCCAGTTCGAACATCCGCGTGAGGACCCGCGGGAGTTCGTCGCCACGTTCCGCGACGGCGCGTTCGGCAAGGAAGCCCGACTGCTCCTCGATGAAGTCGTCGTTCATGAGCAGCAGCGCCTGCGTCGGCACGACGCTCGTCATGCGGGCGGCGCAGCTGTCAGTCGTCGTCGGTGCGTCGAAGAGTTCCATGATCGGCATGAGCAACTGTCGCTTGACGTAGATGTAGACGCTCCGCCGGAAGTGTTCCTCCCCTTCGCGATCGATCCGGGGCCATTTATTCCGCTGGCTGCCGGTGAGCAGTTCCGCACGGATCCGGGGCTTGATGCCAGGGCCACCGGCCTCGAAGTTCAGCCTGCCGCTCGTGGAGAGCACCGCATCGCGTATGGCTTCGGCCTCGAGACGGCGGACGTTCATCCGCCAGAGCAATTCGTTGGCCGGGTCGACCTGCCGGCCCTCGACCCGGTCGTGCGAGGACTGACGGTACGTGGCCGAGGAGAGAATGAGTCTGTGGAACGGCTTGAGACGGCCGCCGTCGGCGATGAGCCGCGATGCGAGCCAGTCGAGCAATTCCGGATGGGAAGGTGCGCCGCCGCTGACGCCGAAATTGCTCGGCGTGGCGACGAGTCCTCGGCCAAAGTGATGCTGCCAGACGCGGTTTGCGAGTACCCGCCACGTGAGCGGATTTTCCGGCGCGGCGATCCAGGCGGCGAGCATGCGGCGTCGCCCCGATGACCTGGCCCCGAGCGCGGGCTGGGGAAACTCGAGCGGCTTGGCCACGAGCACGGCGGGGACAGCGGGGCCGACTTCCTCCCCCCGGTTGCCGGCATTGCCCCGCCGCATGATGAAGGTCGGGGGGACTGCCGCGGTGCGTTCGACAAGAGCCTGGATCGTCACGTCCGGGTCGATCGCCACCTTCTTTCCCTCGGCGTCTTCCGTGCCGGGCACGAGGCCGTGCTTCTCCGTACCGTTGAAGATCGCCAGCATTGAGTAGTAGTCGCGGGAGGTGATCGGCTCCGTCTTGTGATTGTGGCAGCGGGCACAGCCGATGGTGAGGCCGAGAAAGACAGTGCTCACGTTTGAGATTACGGTGTCCAGCTGATCGGCCCGATACTGGGCCAGTGCCTCCGGCGTTCTCCCCATGTTGTCGTCGTTGCTGAGGCCGTTGCGGCAGAACCCGGTCGCTACGAAGGTCTCTTCGTCGGCCCACTCGACCTCGTCGCCGGCGATCTGTTCGGCGACGAATCTCGCAAACGGCTTGTCGGAGTTGAAGCTGCGGATCACGTAATCGCGGTATTTCCACGCATGGGGGCGATCGAGATCGTTGTGAAAGCCGCTGCTGTCGGCGTACTGCGCCAGATCCAGCCAATGCCGGCCCCACCGCTCCCCATACCGCGGGCTGTCGAGCAGCCGGTCGATGACCCGCTCCCAGGCGTCGGGGGACTCGTCGGCGAGAAACGCGGCGACCTCGTCCGGCGTTGGAGGCAGTCCGATGAGATCGAACGTCACCCGGCGTATCAAGGTGACCCGGTCGGCCTCGACGGAGGGAGTCAGCGGGACGGCGTTCGGGCTCGTGGCAGCCTGCAGTCTCGCGACGATGAACCGGTCGATCTCGTTGCGAATCCAGCCCGGATCGGCATGCGGCTCGGGCACGACGGCCTTCCGCAACGGCTGAAACGCCCAGTGCGTTCCACCAGACCGGTCGGCGTCCAGGCCGTCGTCGATCCAGGTGAGCACGGCAGCCGCTTCCGCCGGTTGTGGACGCGGCTGATCCTCGGGGGGCATGTCACCTGCACGGATCCGGTCGGCGACGTCCCGCCAGCGGGCGACCACCTGCGGGCTCTTGAAATCGTGACCGAGCGAGTCGAGTCGCAGGTCGCCCTCCTGCGTGTCGGGGCCGTGGCAATCGAAGCAGTGCCGCTGGAGCACGTCGACGACGGCATTCGGAACCTGGTCGTCGGCCGCGCTCCGGGTGGTGGCCGGCGGTATTATCGCGAGGCCCCACAGGATGGCCGCTCTGATCATGCGTTGCGTCTTCAACGGCAGGCCTCTGGAATCGCGTTGTTCTTACAAGGACGATGGCGGAGGGGGCCAAAAGGTTTCCAGAGCCCGGAATTCGCGAGGAACGTCGGGGTTTGGAAACCTTTCGGTGCCGTGTGCCATCATCTAAGGATGAGCCCGACTTCACCCACCGACGACGAGCGCGCATGGGTCGATGCCGCACTCGGCCGCGTCCGGGCGGGCGATGTGCAGGCGTTCGCCGCCGTCGTCCGCCAGTTCGAACGTCCGCTGCGTGCCTGGCTGGCCACCCATGCGCCGCCTGGCGTCGACATAGACGACATTGCCCAGATGAGCTTCATCGCCGCCTACACCCGACTGGACGAATACACGCTTGGCACGAACTTCGCCGCCTGGCTGTTCACGATCGCCCGGTACCACTTGCTGAGCGAGAACGCCAGGCTGCGGCGGGCAGCCGACAGCTATGCCCGCTACACCTCACAGTTGCTTGGCCGCGAGCTCGAGCGCCGCAGCGCCCACTTCAAAGACGGGAACGACGAGCGGCTCCTTATGCTGGCGGACTGTCTCGGGGCAATCGACGAACGACGGCGGCGATTCCTCACCTGGCGGTACGAGGAAGCCCTTCCGCTGATCGTGATCGCCGAGCGGAGCGGGCGCACGGTGACGGCGGTCAAGAAGCTGCTCTGGGTGTTACGGCGACAACTTCAGGACTGCATCGAGGGCAAGATCGCGGGCCGGGAAAGCACGGCTGAAGCGTAAGGCTGCGCGAACAGCCAGACTCCAACTCCACGACACGAGGCGACGATGATGAACCCAGCGGAAGAGCGGCCGGGCGCCGGGGCGACCGACGAAAGGTTCGCCGTGCTGTGGGCCGACTACCTCGAAGGAGAACTCGATGCGGCGGGCACGGCCGAATTGAACGATCTGTTGCGCGACGAGCGGCTGCTCTCGCTGGCGGCCGATCTCTACCAAACCCACCGCCGGCTGGGCCTGTTTGTCGCGGCCCGTCATGAAGCCGGCGGTGCGATCACCGATACGGACGCGTTCGTGGCCGACGTGATGCACAGGCTGTGTGCGGATGATGACACGCTCTCTCGTAGCGAGGTGGCCCATCTGACAGCCAGATCCGCGGCGAACACGCTCGACGGCAGGCAAACCTCCCGGCGGTGGCTCCGCCATGCGGTGCTCGGCGGAGGATCGCTGCTGGCCGCATTCGCGGTTGCGGTGGTGACGACGTCGAATCTGTCACGGACGCCCGATCAGCCGACGGGCGCGCCAGGCTCCGTCGCGGCAACGCCGGGCGTCGCGGGCACCCTCCCCGTGCGGTTCGACAGCCTCGCGCGGGCTCGGTTTTTGGGCCGTGAAACGCCGACTCGGCAGGCCGAAGTGGTGGCCGACGAAAACTACGTGCTTACCGCAGGCAGCGTTCAGCTCCGTTTTCCGGTCGGGGCCACGGCGATCATCGACGCCCCCGCGGTGTTCCGGGTCCGTGGTGCCGATTGCCTCGCCGTCGACGCTGGTCGCTGCTCGGTGCATGCTCCGGAAGGCGCCGAGGGCTTCTACGTCGACACGCCCGCGACTCGCGTGATCGACCGGGGCACGCGTTTCGTGGTGAACGTCGGCGAAACAACCGTCACCGAGGTGCAGGTGATCGAGGGGGCGGCGGAACTGGTCACCGCGAATGATCGGACACCGACGGTGCTCGGGCTGACGGCCGGAGACGTAGTGCGGCTCAACCCGGCCGGAGTCGTCGACCGCATCGTCATCGAGCGGCAGCAGCCTCTCGGGAATGCCTACCAGCGTCAGCTGCCGGACCGCGTTGTCGGTTTCACCGCGTCGCTGCGCCATCCAGCGGCGGGGCTGACCGCGCCGGCCACGACAACAGCGGCAGCCGATGGCATCGACACGCTCGACACCATCAGCGTACAGCGCGGCGGAAAGCTGCGATCTTACGGCGTCGATCGGCTCATCGGCGTGACGCCACTGCACTTTCGCGCCGGAGACAGCCGCAGCAACATCGCGACTCCGGCAACATCGACCTTCGTGGCGGCAACGCTCACGGAAGCCGACCGGCGGGCGGTGCTCGAATCGGACCGGCTGCTGACCACCGGCCTGATCAACCCGGGCGGCTCGAAGATCCCGCTGGCGGCAGACCCCGTGTTGGCGGCCGCCGCAGCGACGGCTGCCGATACCACACCCGGACTGGCCGTTCGGTTCGTTCGTCCGGTCGTCAATGACAACGGGCCTGACGTCGTCTTCTTCGACCTGCAGTTGGTCACCGATCCGCCGCAGGGTGACGCCTTCCACGTCAGCCCGCTCCGGTTCGCGGCCGGCCTCCGCTCGCATACGGTCGATGCCTACGACATCGACCTCACGTCCCCCGAGTCGCAAATGCTGGTTCGTTTCCGGGTCTTCGACCTCGCTCGGCAGGCCACCTCGCTGGACGATCTGCTGACCATTCCCACCACTGGCGGCAACGACATGATGATTCGGGCCCGATCTGCTGCCGTCGGCATCGACCTCTCGGATCTCGGATACCCGCCCGGCGCCGCCGTGGAAGGTCTATTTATCCAGGATGCCGATGACGATGCGAAGGCCGTCGACCCCGTCTTCATCGCCGGGTTGCCACCGCTGGACGATTAGGGCGCGTCTGAGTCCCGGTTGGTGACTGGCTGGTGCCTGCCGGGCCGGTAGTCGCGGGGATTTTCGAACGCTGTTCCCCCCGCTCGAGCAAATTTTCCATGCTCGGCGCAGGCCTGTTCCTCATTTGGGCATCGGTGGGCTGGTCGCGTCGGCCTCACAGCGCGTGCATGTCGATCTCGGGCAGTTCGTCGGGCGACGCCTGAACGATTGTCCGGACGTTGAGCCTCACGCGGCCGTCAGCCAGTTCGACCGCCACCGGCGGCCGCTCCGAAGCTGGATGTTGTGCGCGGGACCGAGGGCATGGTGAGCGACATGCCGCGACTGATGGGCATGCGGTCGGCGGGCATGCGGCGTGCGGAGATGCCACCGCCGACTGCTGCGACTCATGCGACAAACCGCCCTCCCACGACACCTCGCGGATTGCCTGGGCCAAACTCATGGCCCGCGTGGGGGAGGAGTTTCCTTTTGCGTGCCCGGGGTGTGGTGGCGACATCCGACTCATCGCGTTCATTACCGATCCGGGGCCGATCCGGAAGATACTGGCGCATCTCGGCGGCCCGCTCGAACCACCGCCCGGCTCGCCGGCCCGTGGCCCGCCGACCGACTGGGGAGAGCTCGTGCAGGTCCACGACGACCGGGCAATCTTTCAGGGACGGATAGACGAACTGCCCGTGATCGACATTCGCAGCCTCTGACGGGATCCCATGTCACGGTGCGGACGGCCCGCAAGAAGAGCGGTTTCAAGACCGGTCTGCGCCGACGAGAAAAATCCGGCCTTGAGCGTGGATAGGAAGCTCCGCGGCGCCTCCACGGTCGGGCCGCATACGGCCCAGCCAGCTCCGGCGGTTGCTCCTCATGATCCGCACCGCTCGGCCGTCGCTTGCCGAAGTGCCATTGGCCGACCTATCCTTCGTAGTACGACAGCGTGGTCTCGATCGGCTCGTGACACATCAGCTCCATCAACTGGGCCGGCATCAACCGCGCTGCCCAACGTGTGCGTGCCCCGTGGCATCACGACTCCCGACAAGCCCAACATCTCCTCGACGATCTGGCAAACCCTCTCCGACCAGAAGCAGCGGGTGTATTACTACGAAAGCACGTTTTCGCCGAGTGTCGTGTGGGTGAACTTCGCCGACCTCGACTTCGGGCCCGCCTCTAGCGCGTGGAAGCTCTAACTCGACGGGGAGCCCGACAGGGCCGGCAATCAGACCCGTGAGTTCCTTTCGGCCGAGCCGTGCCAGTTTTGCGAGACAAGTGAGCCGCAGTTCCGCGAGGCCACCCACGACGCGGTTCGGAGAGAACCCAGTTTCCCCAGTCTTGCTGTTTTCTTAGAGCGATCGTCGCGAGTTCGCCTGTTGTTCACGGACGCGGCCCCAAACACTGGAATTGCCTGAATCGCGGTTCGGAAACCGTCGATCATCCACCTATCCCAACAGTTAATCGAGGCATCAGCGCGCGAACGGGTTCGGCATGCTTTCGTCCCTCATAGCTCCTCTGATACTCGCAGTGGCGGCGTCACAAGCTGGTGAGCCGCAGTTGGAACCATCCGCCCAGGACGAGCCTTCAACCGGCATCGTGGCCGCACCTGAGGTGGCGCCGGTCACCACGGCGCTCGAGGCAACTCCCGCGAACGCGGCCGGCTTGGAACGGCCTCTGGAAATCTCTCCATTGTCCGCCGAGGACAATCCATTCAGGGGTGAATTCCAGACGCGGCAGTACATTTCGGGCGACTGGCGCGGTGCCCGTACCGGCCTGGCCGAACGCGGACTCAGCCTCGACATATTGGCCACGCAGTTCTACCAAGGCGTCGCGTCGGGTGGCCGCGAGCAGGCCTGGGAATATGGCGGCAAGGTCGATTATCTGGGCAACGTGGACGGTGAAAAGCTGGGGCTCCAGCAGGGCTTCTTCGTCAACATGCACGCCGAAACCCGGTTCGGCACCTCGGTGAATAACATCGATGGCCTGCTGACGCCCAGCAACATCGTGATGATGTTCCCGGAGCCCGACAGCAACATCACTGCCATCACCGGCCTGAAGCTCGTCCAAGCCCTCAGCGAAAACTTTGCCTTGTTCACGGGCAAACTGAACACGCTTGATGAGTACCCGCTTCGCTATGGAATGTTCAATTCCAACCCGATGGAGCGCCCTGGGCTAAGCGGGTTCATGAACACGTCACTGGTCTTCAACCCGATCGTCGCCCGTACCGTTCCTTACGCGGGGGCCGGTGCCGGCGGCGTCATCCTCATAGATGGCGCGCCCGTCTTCTCTCTCACCGTGCTCGACCCGCAGGAACGGGCCGCCACGGGGTTGCAGGATCTATTCGCTGACGGCATGACGATCGTGCCGGACTTCATCTGGCGCACGAACCTCCTCGGCAAGCCGGGTATCGTGAATATCGGCGGCACGTACAGCAACCGGAAGTACCGCTCGTTCGACCCGGCCGCCTACCTCGCCATCCCCCCGGCCCTGCTGCTAGACGACGCCTACGCCCCACTGGAGACAGGCTCGTGGTGCGTGTACTCCAATCTCTACCAATCCCTATGGGTGGACGAGAGCGACGGCATGCACACCTGGGGCATTTTTGGGCAGTTCGGCTTGTCAGACGGTAATCCCAACCCCATTCTCTACACGACCAACGTGGGCGTAGCGGCCCGTGGCATGCGGGGGCGACGGCTGGATAGCATGGGCCTCGGCTTCTTTTACGTGGGCCTGAGCGACGAGTACAAGCAACTCGCTGCCCCCATCCTGCCCCAGCAAAACGAATCCGGCGTGGAACTCTTCTATAACTACGCGCTCAGTCCCTCAAGCCGCATCACCACCGATCTGCAGATTGCCACGCCCAGCACTCAGCAGTTCGAAACCGTCATCATCCCCGGATTCCGCATGGAACTGCTGTTCTGACCGGCGGCCGATGAAAGCACGGGGCTCCCGGCGCGCAAAGCCCCCGAAGCCACCCATCCGGGCTCACGCCACGCCTCACCGGGCGGTGGTGCCCGGGCGATACGGATCCGGTGTGCCCATCGGAATGAGCGGGTGTTGCTTCACGCTCCGCTCAAACTCGTCCACGATCTTCAGCACCGGGCCGACGACCCAGGAGTCGGGCGTTGGCTTCTCCTCACGCGGATCGGTGTAGAGGTTGTGGATCATCGGCACCGGATTCTTGACCGGCGGATCGAACATCGTGTCCTGCCGTTGAAAGTGCAGTTTCCAGTTTCGCCACTTGGCCGCCATGAGTCGGTCAGCACACCAGATCGGGAACCCTTCCCGCGCCGACTTCTCGCTCTTGCCGAGGAAGAAGTCGGCCTGGTCGATGCTGTCGATTGGCCTGTCGGCGGGCACCTCCGCACCGGCGAATCGGGCCAGCGTGGCGAACATATCCACACCGTGAACGATCTCGTTGCTTTCGCGACCGGCCGCTATTTTTCCGGGCCAGCGAATCATGAAAGGTACACGGATGCCGCCCTCCAGTGCGGTGAAGTACTGACCGCGCCATGGACCAGCCCACCCGTCCCAGGGGCGGATGTACTCAGGGCCGTTGTCACTCGTGAAGATGACGATCGTATTGTCCCGGACACCAGCCTGATCCACCATGGCGATGATCTGCCCGACGTTGGCATCCATCTCGGCGAGCACGTCCGCCCAATCACCGTTACCCGTCCGGCCCTTGAACGCAGGGTGTGGTTCCGTGGGTAAATGGGGTTGCGTCAGCGATACGTACGCGAAGAACCGGTCGCCGGCGCGGGCCTGTGTGCCAATGAACGAAATGGCCCTACGGGTGATCTCCGCGTCGATCAAACGCCGCTGCGTCACATCGTATACCCCCAGTTGGCTGCTCTTCTCACCCTTGCGACCCTCCATGATCTGCTCCGCGGGCATGACGTCCTCGGACCAGCCAGGCGAAGACGGCCAGAGTGCCTCGTCGGTCGTCCGGGGAATGCCGAACCATTCGTCAAACCCCTGATCGTTGGGCAGGCGACCGTCGTGGCTGCCGAGATGCCACTTGCCGAAGTAGCCGGTCGCATATCCGGCGGCGGACAGCGCTTCGCCGATGGTCACCTCCCACTGCGTCAAACCGTCGGCGACGCCTCCAAACGGCACCGAGTGAGTGCCGCAGCGAATCGCCCAGCGACCGGTCATCAGGCTCGACCGGCTTGGAGTGCACTGCGTCTCCATATTGAAGTTCAGAAAACGCATGCCCTCCCTGGCCAGAGAGTCGATGTGTGGAGTCGGCGCCCCCCGCGTGACGCCGCCGCCATAGGCGCCAACCTCACCGTATCCAAGATTATCCGTGAGGATGAACACGATGTTTGGTCTTCCCGTTTCCGCGAAGAGGCTGGCGGGGGTCAACGCGATCATCGCGGCGCACGCGAGCACGAGCGCCAAGGGGAGATTGATGGTTGTGCGCATGGTCTTCCGGTGTCTAGCCTTCTCAGGTACGAGTGCGCGGTAGCGAGCCACGCATCGGAGAGCATTCATTCCAGCAAAGGATAAAGTGGCCAACGGCGCTTCGGCAACCGTCGACTGGTCAGAAAGTAAGTGCGGTGGCAACCGTGACTCGCCCCGATCTTATCGCCGCTGCCCGAGAAGCCGCTGATGCCGGTTGAGGCCTCGCCCCATCGCCCCGGTCACCCGTGAAGGCTTCACGGCCCCGCGTCGTTCGCCATGCACGGTCCGCATTGGTATCCTCAGCGGTTGTTTCAAGGATAGCCCGGTCAATGGCACCTCCGCACCGGTCTTCCGGCTGATGAGCGACTCGTGAGCCTCGGGAGGAGCGGCCCGGGCGTCGGGAACGGGTTTCTCGAAACGCCCCGCATCCGCTTCG
>JBIIQM010000006.1:0-59327 GCA_044342075.1 Pirellulales bacterium | reverse complement strand
GGAAACTCGCCGCGGCGCGGATCGTTTTTCAGCAGGATCAGGCCCTTGGGCGGCGCGAGATCGGTCATCGGGATGTAGCGCGGCCGTGGAATGCCGGCGAGCCGCGCCGCGACCGCCGCATCGACCAGCGCCTGCAGCTGCGCCTCCTGCGCAGGATCCTCGTGCGTGAGCTGCTCCTCCAGATACTGCACGGGCGCGACCTCTTCCGGCTCGGCGCGGGCCGGCGCGCAGAGCGAGATCAGGGCCCAGCCGAGCAGGCAGCGGGCGGCGAGATGCACGAGGTATGGAATGTGGGCGCGCATGGCGATCCACCATCAAAATCGGGTGGGATCGTGCCGGTCGTGCAGGATTTTCCGGCAAGGCAAGATGGGGGAAGTGGGACGGCCTTCAGGCTGTCTTCCTGCGACAGGCTGAAGCCTGTCCTACTTATGGGCTGAGGCCTGTCCTACTTATGGGCTGAAGCCTGTCCTACTCGGGCCGCGGGAGGCCAGCGGAAGCCGGTTTCGATGGCGAACCGGCAGAGCCGGCGGATCGTCGGTTCGTCGATCGCCGGCGAGGCCAGGTCGGGCACCGCGCGATGCGTGGCCGACGAATCAAACTCCGGGTCGTCGCGCCAGTAGGCCCGGTAGACCTGCATCTGGTCGCCGAAGAGCCGCGCGAGGAGCGCGGGATCGAAAGAGGAGGCAGGCTTGCCGCCGCCGGTCGCTTTCGGACGCTCCGCCATCTCGACCACCATCTGCTCGAAGACGCGGCAGAGCAGGCCCACGCTCGTGGGCCGGGTGGAGGTGAGGTGATAGGTCGTGCCGTGCCGCGATGGATCGAGGATGATCCGCGCCATCACCGCCGACACCCAGTCGACCGGCACGAGGTTCTTGCACTCGCTGCCCGACATGCCGAGCACGTCGAGCAAGGAGCCCGACTCGAGCGACGCCTGCAGAAACGCCTCGACGAACGGCTGCACGATCCGCAGCGGCTTGTAGAACCCGTGGAACGTGTTCGTGAAGCCGTTGACGAGATCACCGACGATGATGCTCGGCCGATAGACCGTGAGCACGTCGAGAAAGTCGGCGGCCCGCACCGCCTGCTCCGACTCGATCTTGCTCCGCTCGTAGTCGTTGCCCGGCGTCTGGCCCACGTCGAGCTCCGTCTCGAGCACCCGGCCGCGACGCAGGCCGCAGACGTAGGCCGTGGAGACATGGTGCAGCCGCCGGATGCCGGCGGTGCGACAGAGCTCGAGCATGTTGGCCGTGCCGCCCACGTTGCTCGCATAGGGCTCGCCGTCAGCCTCGCGTCGGTCGAACGAAAGGCTGGCCGCGGAATGCACCACCTCGTCGACATTCGCCGCGACCCACTCGAGGGCTGACGGGGAAAGACCAAGCCCCGGCGAAGTGATGTCGCCCTGAAGGACTACAGGCCGCGGCACCTCGGCGCCGGCCACCTCGCGCCAGTCGCGCAGCAGGTCGTCCACACGCGCCTCGGCGCCGGCCGTCTTGCTGCCGCGCACCACCACGGCGACCTGCCGGCCCTGCGCCGAAAGATCGCGGAGCAGAAAGCGGCCCAGAAGCCCGGTTGCACCGGTGAGCAGGATGCAGGAGGAGGGATCGCTCATCCGCGGCTCGTTCTTTCTAAACATGGATCGCGGCTCCCCCATCGACGACGAGCGTCTGCCCCTGCACGAGGTCGGAAAGCGGTGAGGCGAGGAAGAGGACGGCGTCGGCCACGTCGGCCGCTTCCAGCATCCGCTCGCCCATCATCGTCTTGTATTTGCGGCCCGCGAACATCTCCGCGGCGCCCGGCAGGCGACGGGTGGAATCGGTCTCCACGAGCCCGGCCTCGACCACGTTGACATTCACGCCGCGGTCGCCGAGTTCGAGGGCCCAGTGGCGGGCGAGCGCCGTGAGCGCCGCCTTCGAGCCGCCGATGAGGCCATACATCGGCAACGCCATGTGGGTGCCGTGGCTCGAGAGTACGATCGCCTTGCCACGGCCTTCCGACGACTCGAGCAGCGGCGACGCCGCCTTGAGCAGATAGACGAGCGACAAGACATTCGTGTGCATCGCGGCGTCGAAGTGGCGCTGCGTGGTGGCGGCCAGTGGCCGGAACCCGCCCGTGGCGGCGTTGTGCACGAGGATGTCGAGGCCGCCGAATTCGGCCTTCACGAAGCCGATCATCTCGTCGACATCTTCCTCCTCGCCGACGTCGGCGCGGATGCAGGCCACGTTGCGGCCCATGGCGGCGACCGCCTCGGCCACCTCTTCCGCCTCGCGGGCGCTCGTGACGTAATTGACGACGATGTCGGCCCCGGCTTCGGCGAGCCTGAGGGCACAGGCCCTTCCAATGCCGCGGCTCGAGCCGGTGACGAGAGCCACTTTTCCGGTGAGATCGATCATGTCAAAACGCTCCTTGCCAAATGGACGGTCGTGGATGGTGGACGGTGGTCGTGAATGCGGCCTCAGGGCCGCCGCGCATAAATCAGCCAGTGCCGCGAGAACACGTCGGGGGCCTGCTGGAAACGATGCGTCTGAAAGCCCTGCTCGATGAGCAGCCGATCCATCCGCTCGCAGGCTTCTTCCCCCTCGTGAACCTCGATGATGGCTTGCCGAACGAGCGGCCAGTGGCGCGACTCGATGCCTGCCATGCAGTCGAATTCCGCCCCCTCGACGTCGATCTTCAAGAGGTCGATCCGCGTCACCTGCTCTTGGTCGATGACGTCGGAAAGCCGGACGAGTCGGCACGTCACCCGCTCTGCCTGTTGATAGCGGCGGCGGATCGATTCCGCCCACGCCTCCGCCAGCCGGCCGGGCACGAGGCTGAAGAGCGGGCCGATTCGGCGGCGCAGGTCGGCGCGGATGAACCGGTTGGAATCGGCACGCGCCTCGGGTGAATCGTCGGGATACATCGACGAACTGGTCGACGTGAGCGGGTAGAACGTGAACTCGGCCTCACCGTCCTTGTCCGACGCGCCGGCGGCATGCAGGTGGACATCGAGATGATTGTGGCGGGCGGCGTTGAGCTCGAGCGCGGCGAACGTCGCGGGGATCGGCTCGAAGGCATGCACGACGCCCTTCGCGAGCCGATCGTTGCACCACATCAGGCAGAGGCCGATGTTGGCGCCCACATCGAAGATCGTGTCGCCATCGGCGATCACGATTCCAAACATCTCGTAGATCCGGTCGGTGAAGATTTCGCCGTAGGCGATCTCCGTATTCTCGAGGCAGTGCGTGGCGACGCGCCTGCCGTCGGGCAGTTCCATCTCCAAGAGCGGCGTGGCCGTGCCGGCCGCGGGTTGCATGATCATGCCGCGTCCTCCGTCTGAGACTTGATGGATGGTTCGACCACTGCGGCGCCGAGCCCCATCCGCTCGAGCAGCCAGCCTTGGAAGTGCGTGATTCGCTCCTCGCGGCGGGAGATCAGGCCGGGGCCGGGGTGCCGCGGCGACTCGATGCCCGCCTGAACCTGCGGCAGGATCGCCACGTCTTCGGCGATGATCCGCTGCCAGACCTTGATGGAACAGCGGCCCATCGCCCGCGCGCAGGCATCCGCCAGAGGCCGCGGCCGACGGGATTGCCAGACAAGGCTGCGAAACGAGACCCGGCAGCTCGTGGGGCCGGTCGGCACGACCGATTGGCAGCCCACGCCGAGATCGGTCTCGACCCACATGAACGACGGATGGATATGGCTGTGGTTATATCCGCCATCGGCCGGGCGGCCGATGCGCCGCGCGAGGAATCGCTTCGCGCCGCCCCACCAGGTCGGGTCGCCTGGCGCTTCGAATCGCGAGCGCCCGATCGAGAGTTCATGCGAGCATGCCTGCTCCGCTGGATACGCGCCGAGCGTCGCGGCATGCACCGTGCCGACGTGATAGCTCTCGAGATTGTTTTCGACGAGCAACTTCCAGTTGAACGGCAGATCGTAATCGGCCCGCCAGACCATGCGGGTGGCCGCATCGAAGCGATCCTCGATCCGCGCGGCATCATCGCCGAGCCACTCGCGCACCGGCGGCGCCGCAGGATCGAACGTGAGAAACACGATCGCTCCGACGGTCTCGACGCGCAGCGTTCCGAGACCGAGCTGACCCTTCTCAAGAGGTCGAAAGCTCGGTGCGTCGGGGATTTTTTGCGTGGCGCCCGATTCGCCGTATTCCCAGCCGTGGTATTCGCAGCGGAGCACGTCGCAGTGGCCGCGGGCCTTGCCAGTCAGCTTCGCGAGCCGGTGGGCGCAGACATTGCGATAGCCGTGAATGCGACCGCCGGAACGCCGCAGGAGCACCGGCCCGTCCACGTGATCGAACGTGATGAAGTCGCCGTCGCGCGGGAGTTCCTCGAGGAGCGCCACCGCCCACCAAGCCGGCCGCAAGACGCGATCAAGCTCGCGGTCATACCAGGCGCGGTCGTAATACGCTTCCGGCGGCAGCAGCTGCGGCAGGTGGGTGTCGCTCACGAACATGCGACCACCTCCGCGGCTGACGGCGCCCAACCATCGGCCGCCTCGTGGTCGGCCGCCACGGCAATGGCCACCAGATGCATCCCGGCCACCGTGAAGATGCCCTGGCCGCAGACCGGGCCATGCTCGCCGCGAACGCTCCAGCGAAAGCCCGTGCAGCCGAGATGATCGATCTCGACGGAGCACGGTCGGAATCCATCGTCTATGCAGGCGGCCTTGAAGGCAGCTTCCTTGGCCCCCCAGAGCCGGGCCCGCAAGAGGCCGTCTTCGTCTGGAAGCAGCGCGAGCTCGTCGGGCGTGAACCACACATCGAGCGAGCGGCCGGCCTCCGCCGGATCGACGATATCAATGCCGACGTCGGCCGTGCCGCAGACCGCCGCGGCGATCATGCTGCCGATGTGCGACACCGACACGGATAAGGCGGCCGACCTGCCTCGCACCATCGCCACCGGGCGGCCCGATGGCATCAGCGCGGCGACGCGGATCAGGCGCCTTTCGCATCCGATCCGCGCGGCGACGAGATCTTCGGCGAGCCGGGCGGCCTTGCCTGACACACCACCTCCCTCTGCCGAAAAGTCGAACGAAAAATCGACGTGGCAGCCCGCGATCGCGACACGGCGATCGATGCAGCGACGGGAAGGGCTCGTCGGCGCAGGGCAGTCGATCATCCGCGACCTTTCTCGGCGCCCATGATCGCCAGATGCAAGCCGTCGAGCGCGAGGAGCGCACGGCCATCGTCACCGAAAAGCACGAGGTCGTAGACGCTCTCCCGCACGTCGTTCGAGCGGAACACGAGCCGCGCGATGCAGGTCTCGCCGCTCCGCGGCCGGCCTGTGATTCGCAGCCGCTCGAACTTCACCGGCACTTCCACCCGCAGCCCGCAAAGGATGTAGGAATAGACGGCGCAGGCCACGATGCAGCCGTCGAGCAACGCGGCCGGCACGGTCCAGCCCCCGGCACCGCGAGGGGCCGCGACGACATCGGCCGCCGGAGCGACGAGGCGGCCCCAGCCGCCGGTGCGGTCGAGGAACAGGCCTGTCAGCGTGCGGAAAGAAGCGCCGTGCCGCAGGGGCGCATCGTCGGCATAGACCATGGGGTTGAAGGGGAGCGGCGGCTCCGATTTCTTTTCCACGATCGGCGCGGCTGCCTCCGTGGAGACGACGCCGCGAATGGCCGGGCGTTGCTCGGTGGCCGCATAGCCCACCGCTTCCACGGCGCCTTTATCCGCGGCGGCAAGCTCGACCTTCACCTGCCGCGGCTGGTCGGTCGGGAAAGCAATCGGCCGCTCGACGGTGAAGTCGCGAATCTCCTGCACCTCGCCGCAGGCTCCGGAGGCGATTGCCGCCTGCGCGAGAAGCTCCGCCCCCATGACCGCAGGCAGCAGTGGCCGCCCGAACTGCAGATGGTCGAGCAGGAACCGATCCGTGTTCGGATCCAGTTGGAATGTGACTTCCGACGACGTGGCGCCGGCGGTGAGGCTGCCTCGTTTGCCAGGAGCGGCGGGCGCGCCCGCGGCTACTGCTTCCGGCACGCAGGCCGGTTCGGTGACCAGCACCTCGGCCTCGGGCAATCCCGCCTCGAGCTCGTTCATGAAGCGGCGGACGCCTTCGGCCAGCGGCATGAACTTGAGGCCGAACTGCTCCAGCACGAACCGGCTCTCAGGCCGACTCGCCATGCCCACTTCGTCCCAGGCATGCCAATGAAACACCGTGGCCCGCAGGCCGCGTTGCCGCCGCGCGCCGAGGATCTTCGCCAGCATGTCGTTGGCGAGCGAATAATCGGCCTGACCGTGGCCACCGAGACGGCCGCTCGTCGAACCGAAGCCGACGACCGCCTCGAGCGCGGCCGGATCGAGTGACGCGAGCAAGTGCTCGATTCCGACGCACTTCGGGCCGAGCGTGGCGGCGAGCCCCTCGAGCGTCTTCTTCTCGAAGCGGCAGGCCGACTCGAACCCGGCGCCATGCAGCACGCCCCGCACCGCACCCAACTCTCTCGCGACCCGCTGCACGAGTGACCGCACGGCGGCCTCGTCGGCGAGATCGCAGGCGAAATAACGGGCATCGACTCCGGCCTTGCGGAATCGGGCAAGCGATTTCTCGATTTCGATCGACTTCTCGACCTTGCGCCAGGCCGACCGGGGATCGGCGCCTTGACCGCGGGCGTCGAGCATCACGCGCCCCTTGAGCTCCTTGAGCCCCGCCTCGTCGAGCGCGAGCCACGACGAATCGACGGCGACGGGACTCGTCGAGCCGACGAGCGCGAGCACGAGGCCGTGGCGGCGCCCCAGCTCGCGGGCACACTCCGCCGTCACGCCCCGCGCGCCTCCGGTCACGATCCATACGCTGCCACGCGCGAGCGAAGCGAGCGGCTTGCCAGACTGCGGACGCTGCTCGCAGGGCACGACGGTCACCCGGCGGCCATTCACGAGGCCGACCTCGACCGGTCCGGCGGCATCCTGCATTTCTTCGACGACGGCGACGGCCAACTGCGACGGGGCGACGGTTTTCGGCGCATCGACCACGCGCACGTGGAGCGACGGGAACTCGCGGGCGATGCCCTTGAAAAGACCGGCGACCGCGCCCCCCTCGACGGCACCGATGGCCCCCGAGATGCCGAAGTCACCGCCGAGATCGACCACGGCCGTCAGCGTGGCCGAGGCGATGTCGCCCGCCTTGCCCCGCATCATGATCCAACGCTGGCAGGCGAAGAACGGCGCGACGATGGACTCGTTGCGACGTCCGGCCCAATGGTCTCCGGGTTGCTCCGGCCGGGCGGCCACGAGGACGTGGCGCACCGGCTTGTCTTCCTCGGCGCGTTCGACCGCAGCGATCACCTCTTCAACCGAGCCGCAACCAACGCGGACCGGAACGGCGCCGCTCGCCTGAACGGCCTGCACCAGCGATTCCGCCAGCCCACCGCTTCCGAGGATCATCACCCGCTCGCCGGCAAGACTACGCACGGCCCGCGTGGCGCCGAGTTCGCGAATGGCAAGTCCATAACGCCGCGTGATCTCGTCCGCGGCTGGCCGCCAGGCCGCGCCGGCGATGGCCGGATCGACGCCGAGCCATTCGCCCGCGAAGGCACCACCGGAAACCGCGGTCGCAGCAGAATCTGACACGCCGCAGGCGAGCCAGGCGCACGTGGCCGAGAGGGCGTCGCGAGCGGCGGTGTTATTCCGGTTCAGCAGGGCCGCGAGCGCCTGGGGGGCATCGACGGCGCCGTCGGCGAGGGCCACGCGCTGGAGCGGCGACTTCGGATCGCAAACGGAGAAAACCTGCGGCGCGCTGCCGGTGACATGCGAAACGAAGAGCCCCTGCGGCGCCCGGGAGAGCCCGCCGATCAGCCGTTCGGCATCAGCGGTCGAGCGGCAGGAGGTGACGATCTCTTCCACGAGCGCCGTCGCCGCCATGGCGTCACGGCCAGTCACACCAGCCGCGCACGCGACAAGGCCGGCGGCATTCCAGCCCACGAGCGCCCCGGGCAATCCAGCGGCGCCGACGAGCGTTGCATGGAGACCGTCCGATTCGGTTCGCCTCACCACCGGCGAGGCATGTCGGCCAAAACACGCGATCAGACCGCGCGGGGCCGCGGGATCCGCCGGCGCGACGAGCAGGGCATCGAAGCCGCCGAGCGCTGCGGCCAGATCGACGGCCACCGGCTCTTCTCGCACAGGCTCTGGCCTCACCGCCGCCGCAGTCGAACCGCCGCCGACGCGCGGGAGCATGTAGTCGAGGAGGTGCCGCAGCGTGGGGAACTCGTCGAGCGAGACGCTGTCGTCGGCCTTGAGGCCATACTTTTGGCCGATCTCGCCGAAGAGCTGTGCCTTGCGAATGCTGTCGATGCCGAGGTCGGCCTCGAGATCGGCGTCGAGCTCCACGATCTCGCGCGGATAGCCCGTCTGCTCGACGACGAAATCGACGAGGAATGTTTCCAGTTCCTGCGAGCGGTCACCTGAAGCCGGCTCGGCCTTCACTGGCGGGGCTGCCACCGGGGCTGCCACTGCCGGCGCCGCCACAGCCGGCGTTGTCACTGCGGCCGCCACCGGGGCCGACGCAGGGCTTGCGCCGACGCGCGGGAGCATGTAGTCGAGGAGATGCCGCAGCGTGGGGAACTCGTCGAGCGAGACGCTGTCATCAGCCTTGAGCGAATACTTCTGTCCGATCTCGCCGAAGAGCTGCGCCTTGCGAATGCTGTCGATGCCGAGATCGGCCTCGAGGTCGGCGTCGAGCTCCACGATCTCGCGGGGATAGCCCGTCTGCTCGACGACGAAATCAACGAGGAAGGCTTCGAGCTCGAGTGAACGGTCGCTCGTCGCCGGAGCTGCCACCGCAGCGGGTGCAGCAACGACAGTCTTGGCAGCATGGCCATTGGCTTGCGGAGCCGCACTGGTGCCGACGCGAGGGAGCATGTAGTCGAGGAGATGACGGAGCGTGGGGAACTCATCGAGCGAGACGCTGTCATCGGCCTTGAGCGAATACTTCTGGCCAATTTCGCCGAAGAGCTGCGCCTTGCGGATGCTGTCGATGCCGAGATCGGCCTCGAGATCGGCATCGAGCTCCACGATCTCGCGCGGATAACCCGTCTGCTCCACGACGAAGTCGACGAGGAATGCCTCGATCTCGCTGCCGGCAGCCCGAGGCGCGGGCTGCGCCGGAACCGGTGCCGGATTGCGCGGGGCCGCGGGCTTGGCGGCAACCGGCCGCTCGGCCACGAGCATCGCGCTCGCGCCCCGCTGCCAGTCGCCATTGCCATGGCCGTTGCCGTTGCCGTTGCCGTTGCCGTTCACATGGGACGAGCCGTTGTGGCCGCCGCCCACCGCAACGGCGACAGGCTGCTTCGCCGCCCGCGATGCACTCGGGGCCGGCTCGCGCGGCGCGACCCGCTGGCTCGTGCCCGCGCGATTGCGCTCACGGCGGCGCGCCGTGGCATCGAATGAGACGACGGTGCCGCGGGGCTGCTGCGCCTGGTTCCGCGCCTTCTTATATGCCTGCTCAGGGGCCCGGATCGCACCGGCCTTTTCAAGTTGCTCCCGCAGCCGCGCGAGGTGTTCGCCGGCGGCGCGGCCGCGCTGATCGAACTGCAGGAACGTGCAGCCCTCGCGGCCCTCGAGAATCCGCCGCGCGAGGCCGGTGAGCACGCCCGACGGGCCCACTTCGACAAACGTGCGGACGCCCGCCGCGTAAAGCGCTTCGACGACGCTGATCCAGCGGACCGTCTCCGTCATCTGCCGGATGAGGCTTTCGCGAACGGCCGAGGGAGCGGCCATCCGCGAGACGGTGGTGCTGCTGAAGACCGGAGTGGCCGGTGCCTTGATAGAAAGCGAATCGATCGTGGCGGCCAACTGCTCGGCCGAACGCGCGAGCAAGGGCGTGTGGAAGGGGCTCGGCACCGCGAGCCGCTTCGACTTCACCCGCCGCGATTCGATCAAGACCTCGACGGCATCGACGACGCGGGCCGTGCCGCCGATCACGAATTGCTCCGGCGCGTTTTCAGCGCACACCCAGACCTGCCCGGCAAAGGGCTCGATCGCGGACTGCACCGTCGCGCGATCCGCGATGACCGAGAGCATCGCGCCATCGCGCGGGCCGTGCTGCTCGACGGCATCGGCGCGGGCTCGCGTGGCCCGCGCGCCATCCTCGAACGACCAGGCTGCCGTCGCGGCGAGCGCCGGAAACTCACCGAAACTGTGGCTGGCCACGACATCGGGGGAGAAGCCCATGCCGCGGAGCACGTCCCAGGCGAACAGGTCGCCGAGGTACATCGCCCATTGCGTGTCCCAGATCCGCGTGCCGAGGCCGTTGTCGGGCCGCCAGGCGATCTCGGAGAGCGTTTCGTGGCCGAGCGCACGGGCCACGCCATCGAGCCGCGCGAGTGCGTCGCGAGCCTCGGCCGACTCCGCGACGAGGCCGCGGAACATGTCGGTGTATTGCGAACCCTGCCCCGGGAAGAGCGCGGCAACGAGCGGCTTGCCGGCAACCGCCGGCGATTGCTGCGGTGCGGGCGACACGGCGGGCCGACGCGCGGTCTCCCCGACTTCGATCCTGCCAACGAGTGGGCCGTGGTTGATCGTGATCGTGCCTTCAGCCTTTGTCTTCGTGAGCGAGAGCACCTCGGCGGCGGCGGCCACAGCGCCGGTGTGGCCAAACAAGCCCGCGAGCGCGGGCGCAGCCAGACGTGATGCGGGCTCCGAGGAATGGACTTCGGCGTTGCGGATGATGCCGCGGATCCGGTTGCCGGCGGCGCGGGCGTCTTTCAGCCGCTTGAGCACGAACACCACCGCGCCTTCACCGGGCACCAGAGCATCGGCCTTGTCACCGAGCTTGCCGATGAGCGACAGGCCCTCGAACGCCATGAGGTCGAGCGAACGCTGGCCCGCGGCGCAGATCACCGCATCGCAGTCGCCTTGGCGAAGCAAGTCGGCCGCCGCCGCGAGCGCCGAGACGCTCGAGCAATCGCCGGAGTCGAGCGCGAGCGCGCCCCCCATGAGATCGAATGTCTTTGTAAGCCGGCTGGCGAGCGTGCTGCTCGTGAAGCTGCCCGTCTCGTCGACGAGCGCGGGCATCCGTTCGAGCAGCGTCTTTTCATAGGCCTCCACGATGCGATCGACGTCGGCCGGGGAGATGCCGCGGCGGGCGAGCACGCCGCGCAGGTCGCGGCCCGTCTCGGGGAGCCGCAGG
The DNA here is from genome assembly GCA_044342075.1 of Pirellulales bacterium. Taxonomy (GTDB): domain Bacteria; phylum Planctomycetota; class Planctomycetia; order Pirellulales; family UBA1268; genus RGVT01. Next base: position 48,207 of record JBIIQM010000006.1, on the reverse strand, counting down.
CCCAGCTGCAGCTGATTGGCGAAGTCGCCGCCAAAGAGCGTGCCGACGACGACGCCGGTGCGCTTGCGGTCGAGGCCGGCCTCAGGGCCACCGGCGTCGGCGATCGCCGCATCGGCCGCCTCGAGCAGCATGAATTGCAGCGGGTTGGCCGCGGCGATCTGCTTCGGCGGCACTTTGTGGCGGCGCCAGTCATAGGCGAAATCGCGGACGAATCCGCCGCGATCAGACATCGTGTGCCATGTGCGCGGGGCGGAGCGATCGACGGCGCGGGCCGCCTGCCAACGGTCGGCCGGCACGGGCCCGATCGCGGATTCACCGCTGTCGATCCGCGCGAAGAAGGCGTCGAGCGCAAGCGCCCCGGGGAGCACGCAGCCGGCGCCCACGATCGCGATGCAGTCGTCGTCGGAAGGCGACGACGCGATCGACCGCGGCGCGGTGGACGGCACATGCTCGGAGAGCGCGACGTGGACATTGAGCCCGCCGATGCCGAAGGCGTTGACGGCCGCATGGCGGGGCGAGCCATCGGCGTGGGCCGGCCAGGCGACTGGCGCCCGCGGCACGGTGAAGGGACCATTCTGCCAATCGAACTCGCTGTTGAGTTCTTCGCACGTGGAGCCCGGCGGGATCACGCCGTGCTCCATCGCCAGCACCACCTTCACGAGGCTGGCGATGCCCGCCGTCTCGAGCGTATGGCCGATATTGGCCTTCACGCTGCCGATCGGAATCCGCTGGCCGGCCGAGACGTGTGGCTTCAGGAATCGCGAGAGCGCCGAGAGCTCCGTCGCGTCGCCCACCTGCGTGCTCGTGGCATGCGCTTCGATGTATTCGATGCGGCCGAGATCGGCGGGATTCGGGTAGGCCCGCTCCACGGCCATGACCTGCCCTTCCTGCCGCGGCGCCCAGAGGCTCTTCCCCTTGCCGTCGCTGGCGACGCCGAGGCCGCGGATCACGGCCCGGATGCGGTCACCATCCGCGATCGCGCGGGAGAGCTTCTTGATCACGAGGGCGACATAGCCTTCCGCCGTGATGAGCCCGTCGGCCGCCTCGCCGAAGGGGCAGGAGCCGCTGTTGCTCACCGACTGCGCGGCGGAGAAGAGCACGAGGCTGTCGGACTTGCAGTACGACGCGCCGCCGACGATCGCCTGGTCGATGCCACCTTGCAGGATCGCCCGGGCGCCGATCGCCATCGCTTGAAGCGACGAGGCGCAGGCCGCATCGACGACGAGGAAGGGGCCATTGAGCCGCAGCGCTTCATGCACGATCTGCGCGGCACCGAGCGCGCCGAGATCGAGCTTCTCTCCGGGGCGCCGGCCTGGATATCGCCGCCGCACGGCATCGACCACCTCCGCCGCGACGTCGCCGACTTGGTCACCGAGCAGGTCGCGGGCCGGGCCCGTTTCGGCGAGCAGCGAAGCAGCTTCGTCAATGCCGGTCGAGTAGACGATGTCGCCGATCCGCGTGCTGCCGCCGGTGTGGCCAACGTAGACGCCCGTTTTGCGATCGGCCGGCATGGCGAAGGGATCCATGCCCGCATCGCGGCAGGCCAGCGACGCCACTTCGAGAAAGATGTGGTGGGCGATGTCGTAGCGTGTGGCGAGATCGGGCGTGATCGGGCAGGCCGCCGGATCGACGGGCCTGTCAGACACGACGGCGCCCATTTCCGAATAGCTCTTGCCAACCCGGCTCTTCTCGGGATGGAAATAGAGGTCGCGAGGCAGCCGCGATTCGGGCAGCGGACCCCAGGCGGCATTCCGCTCCACGACGAGCTTCCAGAAGGCTTCGAGCCCGTCGGCTCCGGGCAGGCGGCAGGCCATGCCCACAATGGCAAGTGGTTCGTTCAAATCGGCGTCCTTGTCGTCAGAAAGAAGAGTGAGGCCGAGCGGAGCGCGATCGCTCGCACCTGCTCGAAGCCGTCATCGACATGCGTGTCGAGGGAAGAGATGGATGGTGTTGGCGTTTTTCTCGAAGAAAACGAACGCCCCATCCCTGGGAAAAATCGGCGGAAACCTTGGCCGCCGGGTCGCTACAGACCACGCAGTATGCCTAGATTCCGCATCCGGTCAAGTTGGCGTTTTGGCGCTCTGTGGCTGTTTTCGGCTTTTTTTATGGCATATTCGAGACCGTCGGGCCGCGAGGGTATCGTCGCGGCTGCCATGCTCGCCCGCCCAGAAATTGCCGTCAGCCCGCCCGCCCCGCCACCGCCTGCCGTCGGTGAACCGCTGGCGCCATTCGATCATCTCATGCTGGTGGATGCGCGGCCCGGGCACCCGATGTGTTTCTTCCTCGAGTGCATCGTCGAGGGGGATCTCGAGGAGGAGCGGTTGCGAAAGGCGGTCGATGAGGCGGCGCGACGGCATCCACGGTTTTGCAGTCGCGTGGCCTGGCGCGGAGGCCGGCCGCATTGGCTCCTGCCGGACGTTCAGCCGGCATTCGTCTGGCATCCGCAGGCCGAGGCCATGGATCCTTGGCGGCCCGTCGATCTCGAGCGCGAGAGCGGCGTGCGAATCGTCGCCCGCCCGATCGGCCCACGGCTGCACAGCGTCGGGATGGTGGTGCATCACTCCGTCTGCGACGGCATCGCCGCGTGTGAATTCATGGGTGACCTCTGGGCCTGCTACGAGGGGCTCGAGCCACGGGGCTTCTCGCGGCCAGCGACGCGTGGCAACGAAGGCCCGAAGCCGACGCCGGGTGAACAGACCCCCGCGATCGATCCCGTGGGCGAGGCGATTGCATTCGCGCGGTTTTTTCCGGCAGCGCTGGCACGCACTCGGTCAGCCGCGACCGAGCCGCGAAGTGCCACGGTCGAGCCGCCGTATGCGACGATCGAACTCGACGAGGCATTGACTTCGCGGTTGCGAGCGGCTGCCGCCTCGAGGAAAGCAACGGTCAACGACTTGATCGTGGCTGCAGTGATGCGGGCGGCGGTCGCCTGGAACGATCGCGCCGGGAAGCGTCGGGGAGGTGTGCGGGTGACGATGCCCGTGAGCACGCGGGCGCCGCGGCAGCGCGAGCCTGCCAGCAACGAAATCAGCTACGCTTTTCTGGATCGCTCCCGCGAGGCGTGCCGCGATCGGGAATCGCTCGTCGGCTCGCTGGCCGCCGCGTCGCGGTGGATTCTCGCGTCGGGGGCCGTCGTCGGATTCCTGGAGGCTGTGAGGTTTCTGTCCAAGAGCCCCTTGCTCCTGAAGGCCGTGACGCGTCTGCCGATCTGCCTCTCGACGGTGATCGTCAGCAATCTGGGGGATGTCAGCCGCAGGATGCGGGCGGGCGTGCCAAAGATCGACGGCCGCGACGCGCCCGGCGGCCTGGTGATTCGCGGTTTCCGCGGTGTTCCGCCGCTGCGGCCGCGAACGCGGGCCTCGGTGGCCGTGCTGCCGTATGCCGGCACGACGACGCTCAGCTGCCTCTGCTCGGCTGGCCGGAATCCGCCCGCCGCGGGCCTAGAGTTTCTCGAGGTCATCCGCCGAGAGCTGGAAGGCTTTCAGTAGGACAGGCTTCAGCCTGCCGGAGATTGCGACAGGCTGAAGCCTGTCCTACGGGCCGCTTGACGGCGGGCCGGCACCGGCTACGCTGTATTTGTTTTCCGAATGATGCATGGCGGCATTATTCGTTTTCCTGAACAGGGATGTTCGCGGTTTCATATTTTCGGCCGCGTTTTGCGGATTCCCGTGAATCTGAAGTCCCTGAAAATCTTCTGCGACATCGTCTCCCGGCGGAGTTTCTCCCGCGCGGCGGAGGACAACGGCATTTCGCAGTCGGGGGCCAGCCAGGTGGTCAGCCAGCTGGAGAGCCGGGTCGGCGTGCAGCTAATCGAGCGGTCGAAGCGGCCGCTCGCCCCGACCCGCGAGGGCAAGGTGTTTTTCGACGGCTGCCGCAAGCTCATCGCTCAATACGACGCGCTCGAAGACGAGGTCCGCACGCTGCATGAAGAAGTGGCTGGCCGCGTGCGCGTGGCCGCCATCTATTCCGTGGGCCTGCACCACATGAGCCGCTACGTGCAGGAATTCATGAGCCGCCATCCGAAGGCCAACGTGCGGCTCGAATACCTCCACCCCGACCGCGTGCTCGAATCGGTCGAGCAGGGGCAGGCCGACATCGGCATCGTGAGCTACCCGCGGAGCACGCGGGCCATCGAGGCCGAGCCCTGGCGGGAAGAGCCGATCGTGCTTGTCTGCGCGCCGGGCAATCCGTTCGCCGGCCGCGTGCAGATGTCGCTGAAGGAACTTCACGGGCAGCGGATGGTTGGCTTCGACCCCGACCTTGTCATCCGCCACGAACTCGATCGCGCCATCGCCGCCCACGGCGCCGAGCCGACCGTGGTGATGGAGTTTGACAACATCGAGACGATCAAGCGGGCCGTCGAGATCGACGCGGGCGTCGCGCTCCTCCCGGAGCCGACCGTCGGCCGCGAACTCGCCGCCGGCACGCTGGCCACGGTGCGTATCGCCGGCGACGAACTCGTCCGGCCGCTTGGCATCATCCACGCCCGCGGCAAGCCGCTCCCGCCGACGGCGGCGCGATTCGTCGAACTCCTCCGCGGGCATGCCCACGACATGGAGCCCGCCGCCGATTTCTCCGCCGACGTGGTGGCCCACGCCTGATTTCTCAAACCATTTTTCGGTCTTCAGCACCAGTTAAGAGCATCGCAATGACGCGTTCCAACGGACAGCTCCGCCAGCCCGGCCTTCCCCCGAAGCAGGGCCTCTACGACCCCGCCAACGAGCACGATGCCTGCGGCGTGGGGTTTGTCGTCAACATGCACGGCCGGAAGAGCCACCAGATCGTGCGGCAGGGGCTCGAACTGCTTGAAAACCTCACGCATCGCGGCGCCACCGGCTCCGATCCGCTCACCGGCGACGGTGCCGGCATCCTCATCCAGATGCCGCACGAATTCTTCGCGGTCGTCACGCCGCAGGCCGGGATCAAACTGCCTGCGCCGGGCGACTATTCCGCGGGCAACGTGTTCCTGCCTCCGTCGGAGGGCGAGCGCGAGACCGCCGAGCAATTCTTCGAGAAGCTCTGCCGCGAGGAAGGCCTCGAGTTTCTCGGCTGGCGCAACGTGCCCACCGACAACCGCTCGATCGGCGCCACCGCCCGCGAGGTCGAGCCCGTCGTGCGGCAGGCCTTCATCGGCCGGGGCGGCAAGGTCTCCCGCGATCACTTTGAATGGAAGCTGTTTGTGGTGCGGAAGCGGTTCGGGATCGAGCTCGGCAACCTCGGCCTGACGGAACAGACCTTCGTCTATGTCTGCTCGCTCTCCTCGAAGACGATCGTCTACAAGGGTCTCCTCCTCGCCGATCAGGTCGACAAGTATTTCTCCGACCTCTCCGACGCGAAGATGATGTCGGCGCTTGCGCTCGTGCACCAGCGCTATAGCACGAACACGTTTCCCACCTGGGATCTGGCGCATCCCTTCCGCTACATCGCCCACAACGGCGAGATCAACACCGTTCGCGGCAACATCAACTGGATGCACGCCCGCGAGAGCATGCTCGCGCATCCCGTGTTTGGCCCCGATCTCGACAAGATCAAGCCCGTCGTCCGCGAAGGGGGCAGCGACTCGGCGACGTTCGACAATGTGCTCGAACTGCTCGTGCTCGCCGGTCGGCCGGTCGAAGAGGCCGTCAGCATGCTCATCCCCGAGCCGTGGAGCGGCCATGAGAGCATGGCCGACGACCTCAAGGCCTACTACGAATACCAGGCCTGCCTGATGGAGCCCTGGGACGGCCCGGCGGCCCTCGCCTTCACCGATGGCGTGCGGATCGGCGCCACGCTCGATCGCAACGGCCTGCGGCCGGGCCGCTGGTGGCAGATGAAGGACGGCCTCGTGGTGATGGCGAGCGAGGCGGGCGTCTTGCAATTGCCGGCCAACGAGGTGGTGCGCAAAGGACGGCTGCGGCCGGGCCGGATGTTTCTCGTCGACACGAAGGAAGGCCGGATCGTCGAAGACGACGAGATCAAGCGGAAGCTCGCCACGGCCAAGCCCTGGCGGGAGTGGATCACGGCCAACCAGGTGCGGCTCGATGCGATCGCCGACCCGGCGAACGCGGCTGAACTGACAGCCTCGCGGGCCGTGGAGCCCGCCGCGGCGCTCTTGTCGGGCAAGAATGGCAACGGGCATGCCGCCAATGGTAACGGCGCACCGCACGCGGTGGATCCCTGGCGGGCCGCCGGCGTGGCGGGTGAACAGGCCAGCCTGCTCGAGCTCCAGCGGGCCCACGGCTACACGCTCGAAGACTTGAAGGTGATCCTCGCGCCGATGGCCACCGACGGCGCCGAGCCGATCGGCTCGATGGGCAACGATACGCCGCTGGCCGTGCTCTCCGACCGGCCGCAGCTCCTGGCCAACTACTTCAAGCAGCTCTTCGCGCAGGTGACGAATCCCCCGCTCGACGCGATCCGCGAGGAGATCATCACGTCGATGATCACCACGATCGGCTGCGAGGGGAACCTGCTCGACTCGAAGCCGGAGCAGGCTAGGCTCCTGCGGCTGGAGACGCCGGTGATCACGAACGCCGAGTGCGCGCGGGTCAAATCGCTGAACAAGCCCGGCCTCGTGAGCAAGACCATCTCCATGCTCTTCCCGGCGGCGGAGGGAGCGGCGGGCATGCGGAAGCGGCTCGATGCAATCCGCGCCGAGGCGTCGAAGGCCGTGAAGGATGGCGCCACGATCATCGTGCTCTCCGACCGCGGCGTCTGCCGCGAGCATGCGGCCGTGCCGGCGCTCCTGGCCACGGCGGGCGTGCACCACCATCTCGTCCGCGAAGGCACTCGCACCCGCTGCGGCATCGTCGTCGAGACGGGTGAGGCCCGCGAGGTGCAGCACTTCGCCCTGCTCACAGGCTACGGCGCGGGCGCAGTGAATCCCTACGTGGCCTTCGCCACGATCGACCAGATGCAGGCCGAGAAGATCATCGCCGGCGATTACCCGCGCGAGAAGCTCCACAAGAATTTCGTCAAGGCGGCGACGAAGGGCCTGCTCAAGGTGATGAGCAAGATGGGCATCTCCACGCAGCAGAGCTACCGCGGCGCGCAAATTTTTGAGGCGGTGGGCCTGGAGCAGCCCCTCGTGGATGAATTCTTCACGCGGACGCCCAGCCGCATCGGCGGCATCGGCCTCGACGGCCTGGCCGAGGAGACGCTCAATCGGCACGAGCATGCATGGCCGCGGACTGCCGTGCCGAGCGTGCTCGAGCTCGATGTGGGTGGTCGCTACGCCTGGCGGCGGAAGGGGGAGGCGCACGTGATGGCCCCCGAGGTGGTCGCCAGCCTGCAGCGGTCCACGCAGATTAATAGCCGCGAGGAATTCAAGAAGTATCAGAAGTTGATCGACGAGCAGCAGACGAAGCTCCTGACCCTGCGCGGCCTGCTCGACTTCAAGTTCGCCGACACGGCCATCCCGCTCGACGAGGTGGAGCCGGCGAAGGAGATCGTGAAGCGGTTTGCGACCGGCGCGATGTCGTATGGCTCGATCTCGAAGGAGGCCCACGAGACGCTCGCCGTGGCCATGAATCGGCTCGGCGGCTGGAGCAACACGGGCGAAGGCGGCGAGGATCCTGTCCGCTACCAGCTCGAGCCCAACGGTGACAGCAAGAACTCGAAGATCAAGCAGGTGGCTAGCGGCCGCTTCGGCGTGACGAGCCTCTATCTCGTCAACGCGAAGGAGCTGCAGATCAAGATGGCCCAGGGCGCGAAGCCCGGCGAAGGCGGTCAGCTCCCCGGCCACAAGGTGGACCGCGAGATCGCGCGGATTCGGCATTCGACGCCCGGCGTCGGCCTCATCTCCCCGCCGCCGCATCACGACATCTACTCGATCGAGGATCTCGCCCAGCTGATCCACGACCTCAAGAACGCCAACCACCACGCGCGGGTGAGCGTGAAGCTCGTGGCCGAGGTGGGCGTGGGCACCGTGGCGGCGGGCGTGTCGAAGGGCAAGGCCGACGTCGTGCTCATCTCGGGCCACGACGGCGGCACGGGCGCGAGCCCCCAGACATCGATCATGCACTGCGGCCTGCCCTGGGAACTCGGCCTCGCCGAGGCCCACCAGGTGCTCGTGATGAACGACCTCCGCGGCCGGATCGTCGTGCAGACCGACGGCATGATCCGCACCGCCAAGGACGTGGCGATCGCCGCGCTCCTGGGCGCCGAGGAATTCGGCATCGCCACGGCCTCGCTCGTGGTGATGGGCTGCATCATGATGCGGAAGTGCCACCTGAACACCTGCCCGGTGGGCATCGCCACGCAGGACCCGGAACTTCGCAAGAAGTTCACCGGCCAGCCGGAGCACGTCGTCAACTTCTTCTTCATGCTCGCCGAGGAGCTCCGCGAGCTGATGGCGAAGCTCGGGTTCCGCACGGTCAACGAGATGGTGGGCCACGTCGATCGGCTCGACACCCGAGCGGCGATCGCCCACTGGAAGGCGAAGGGGCTCGACTTCTCGACGATCCTCCACAAGCCCGAGGTGCCGAAGCACGTGAAGACCCACTGCGAAGACTCGCAGGATCACGGCATCGAGCGGTCGCTCGACATGACCACGCTCCTCGAACTCTGCAAGCCGGCCCTCGAGAAGAAGCAGCCGGTGAAACTCGACCTTCCGATTAAGAACATCAATCGCACGGTGGGCACGGTGCTCTCGAGCGAGGTGACGCGTCGTCACGGCGCGGCGGGCCTGCCCGACGGCACGATCCAGATCAACTTCACGGGCACGGCCGGCCAGAGCCTGATGGCGTTTGGCGTGCCGGGCGTGACGGTGAAGGTTGAGGGCGACGTCAACGACTACTGCGGTAAGGGGCTCTCCGGCGGCCGCGTGATCGTGCGGCCCGTGAAGGACGCCCTCTTCAAGGCGGAAGACAACGTGATCGCCGGCAACGTGGTGGCCTACGGAGCCACGAGCGGCGAGATCTATATCCGCGGCATCTGCGGCGAGCGGTTCTGCGTCAGGAACTCGGGCGCCGAGGCCGTCGTGGAGGGCACGGGTGACCACGGCTGCGAATACATGACCGGCGGCCGGGCCGTGATCCTCGGCGAGACGGGCCGCAACTTCGCGGCCGGCATGAGCGGCGGCATCGCCTACGTCTGGGACGCGACCGGCACGTTCCGGCCGAAGGTCAACATGGAGATGGTGGCGCTCGATGAGCTCGACCAGGGCGATCTCGACTACGTGAAGGGCCGGATCGAGAAGCACGTGGAATACACCGACAGCGGCCGCGGCAAGGAGATCCTCGCCGCCTGGCCGAGCGAGCAGAAGAAGTTCGTGAAGGTGATGCCGACCGACTACAAGCGGGCCATCGCGGAACTCCGCAAGCTCGCCGAACAGGATCAGAACGACGCCAAGAAGGTGGAGGCCAAGGTCAATGGGTGAGCCACGCGGATTCATGAAGTACAAGCGTCAGGTCTCGGGCTATGCGCCGGTGACCGACCGCCTCAAGCACTACAACGAGTTCCTCACGATCCTGCCCCCGGAGGAAGTGAAGACGCAGGGTGCCCGCTGCATGGATTGCGGTGTGCCCTTCTGCCACACCGGCTGCCCGCTGGGGAACATCATTCCCGACTTCAACGACCTCGTGTATCGCGAGCAGTGGCACGAGGCGAGCCAGCGGCTCCACGCCACGAACAACTTCCCCGAGTTCACCGGTCGCGTCTGCCCCGCGCCCTGCGAGGCCGCCTGTGTGCTCGGCATCAACGAGGATCCCGTCGCGATCAAGCAGATCGAGATGACGATCGCCGATCGGGCCTTCGACGAGGGCTGGGTGACCCCGGAGCCGCCGGCCGTGCGGACGGGCAAGCGGGTGGCCGTCGTCGGCAGCGGGCCAGCAGGACTGGCCGCAGCGCAACAGTTGAATCGCGCCGGCCATCTCGTGACCGTGTTCGAGCGTGCCGATCGACCGGGCGGCCTGCTCATGTATGGCATCCCCGACTTCAAGCTCGAGAAGTGGCGGGTCTGGCGGCGGGTCGAGCAGATGGAAGCCGAGGGCGTGGAGTTTCGCTGCGGCGTGAATGTCGGCAGTGACATCAGCACGCAGACACTGCGCGATGAGTACGACGCGATCGTGCTCACCGGCGGCGCCACGCTCGGCCGCGATCTGCCGATCCCGGGTCGTGATCTCAAGGGCGTGCACTACGCGATGGAGTTTCTGCCGCAGCAAAACAAGCGCAATGCCGGCGACGAAGTGCCGGGGCAGATCATGGCCGAAGGCAAGGACGTGATCGTGATCGGCGGCGGCGACACGGGCTCCGACTGCGACGGCACGAGCAACCGCCAGGGTGCGAAGAGCCTCACGCAATTCGAGCTGCTCCCGCAGCCGCCGGACCTCGGCAAGTATCCGCGGCGGGCGGAGCGGCCGGCCAACAGCCCGTGGCCGCTCTGGACGCAGATGCTGCGGACGAGCTCGTCGCACGAAGAAGGCTGCCGCCGCGAGTTTGCCATCCTCACGAAGGAGTTTTTGGGCGACGACAAGGGCCATCTGCGCGGCCTCAAGACCGTGCGGATCGAGTGGTATCAGGATCCAGCCACGGGCCAGCAGAAGTTCAAGGAACTGCCGGGCACTGAGCAGGAGTGGCCCTGCCAGCTCGCGCTGCTCGCGATGGGCTTCGTCGGCCCGGAGAAGCAGGGGCCGATCGCCGACCTCGGCCTCGAGCTCGACCCGCGGGGCAACGTGAAGACCGGGGCCAACTACATGACGAGCAAGGAGGGCGTCTTTGCCGCGGGCGATCTGCGGCGCGGACAGTCGCTCGTTGTGTGGGCGATCCACGAGGGCCGCGAGGCCGCGCGGGCGGTCGATCTCTACCTCATGGGCTCCACGAATCTGCCGAGCCTCGCGGCCGGCGAATTCGCGGTGCATGCGTAGTCGTAGGACAGGCCTCCGTGCCTGTCGAAAACTGGTAGGACAGGCTTCAGCCTGTCGTGCGAGTGACAGGCTGAAGCCTGTCCTACTTGAGATCAACGGTGAACGAGCCGGCGTTGTCGGCGAGGCGGCCGGGGCCTTCGTTGATCTTGAGATAGAGCGGGCCGTCGGTCGCGGCGGCGAACTCGCCCGCCGCGCCCTCGGCGAGCACGACGAACCGCGGGCGGCCGCCGTCTGCCGGTTTCTCAACCCACTGCGCCGCAAGCAGCCGTCCGACCGGGCGACCGCGATACCACTCGAGCGAAATGCCGTCGGGTTCGGATTCCAATAGACAGGCTGAAGCCTGTCCTACTTGGATGCGGCCGGTGGATCGCAGCGAGCACTGCTGGCCAGTGGCAAGTCGGCAGCCGCTGTTTTGCCAGCCACGGTCGCTCGCGACGGCGACCGTCTGCTTTGCTTGCAGCGGGCTTCCCGCGGACCAGTCGATGGCGGACCGGGTGAAGTCGTAGCCGTAGTCGAGCTCATCGGTGAAGGCGTCGAAGTCGCGGGCCGCTCGCGCGGCGTCCCAGCCAGCGGCGGACTGCAGGCGTTGCGTGAGTGAGCCATCGAGGGCTCCTTGTTCGCCGGCGCGAAAGACGTCTGCATGGGCGGGATGCCCGGCGAGAAACGCGACGGCCGCCCAGCTCGCGGCGTAGGAATCGAGCGCGTGGTGAGCGGCCGGGGGCGTCGCGAAGACGTCGGCGAGCGACGGGCAGCCGCGTGCGCTGCGGAGCGAGCGGATCTTTTCGATCCGCCCGAGTTGCTCGACGTCGCCGGCCTCGAGCGGGATTGGCGTGGGGATGAAGCGAGCGACGCCATCAGCGCCGCGTTCGAGCCGGTGCGTGGCGAGACATTCGGCGATCCCCTCGGTGTACCAGACGGGGGCGGAGGACTGCCGCAGCGTGAGCGTGAAGGCGTGCACGCCCTCATGCAGGAGCAGATGGCGGCGGTAGGCTGGGCTCGATTGATCCATCATCCAGAAGCGATCGCCCAGGCAATAGCCATTCGCGAAGTCGGGGACCGCGCCGCCGGGCGGCAAAAGGCCGGCGGCTCGGAATCGTTCGCGATCGGTCATGAGGCAGGCGAGCGCCCGCCACTCGCGATGCGCGGCCGGGTCGATCCGAAAGTGGCGGCACCACTCCGCAAACGCCGCGTCGAAGATCCGCGGCAGTTCATCGACGCCGTCGCCTTCGCGCACGGGCCGGTCGGTTGCGAGCACGAGGTGCGCGCCCTCGAGCACCCGCAGGCCGGCCCGCCGCGCGGTCGCGGCAAATTGGTCAGCCTCGGGTGGCCCGGCAACGCAGGCAGCGTGGGCCACAGCAAGAAAAACGAGGGCGACGGCAACGCAGTGAAGACGCATATAGACCCAGTTCACCCAGGTCGCCCAAGCGAGGCAAGCCGGAGAATTCCCGGAAATCCCCCTCACCGGAAATGCACGGGAAATCCGATCAAAGCGGTGCCCGTGATGTGACCTGAGGGCGGACGACGTGCGGCATGGATGCCGACAATTGATCGTTGGTGAGAAGCGCTCGCACGCGAGGGCTGCATGCTGCGCCGTGCTTGCGTTTGCGTCGCTGATCTTCGCGGTGGCCAAGGCGCCGGCCGCCGATGACGACGTGAGCCCGTGGGCGACCGGCGGCGCGAAGACCAAGGCGGGCGACACCGACGGCAAGGCCGGCGGCGCGAGCCCCACGCAGATTTCGGTCGCGCAGACCTACGCTTGGCCGGGCTATGTGATCCAAGGGGGAGCGATCCCCAAAGACTGGAAGCCGCAGGCGATTCCCTATCAGTCGATCGGCCCCGACGGCAGGCCGGTCACGATGTATTACGCGCCGACCTACACGTTTACGTATCCGGTCGGGCCGCCGATGGTGGCTGCTTCGCCGGTGAACCGGCCGCAGGCCTACGGCCAGCCGCAATACGCCGGCTGGAACTACCAGGCGACCGGCGCGGCTCCCGCCACCTACGCGCCCCCGCCGCCGAGCGTGTCCCGCTACCAGCCGCCCCCCTATCAATACCCGGCCTCCGCGCCGCAGCTCGCCGGCACGCCGATCGCGCCGCCCGCCACACCGTTGCCGCCGCCACCAGCGCCTCAATACACGCCGCCGCCCCAGCAATATGTGGCGGCGCCACAACAGCCACCGCTGACCGATCAGTGGCAATCGGTGCCGCCGCCCACGCAATGGGAATCGGCGGCCGCGGCCACCGCCCCGGCCGCGATGGCGGGCGCCGCGGCGATGGCAACGCAGCCGTCGTCCTCGGTTGCGCCGCCGCCGATGACGTCGGTCTCGACTGCACCGCAGATGCAGCCGGTGAGCACGTCACCGCAATCGGTGCCGCTCGTGCCCACGCAGTCGCAGCCGCCGGCGGGCCGCTCTGCAAACTCGCATCTCTGGCGGGTGGTGGGCGTGCACGATGGCGACACGATTACCTGCCTCGATGAAAACAACCAGCAGCAGAAGATCCGCATGGCGGAGATCGACGCCCCCGAGATCGGCCAGGATTTCGGGAAGGTGTCGCGGGATGCCATGGCGGGGATGGTGTTTGGCAAGACCGTCGAGGTGGTGGACGAAGGCAAAGACCGCTACGGCCGCTGGATCGGCCATGTGTATGTCAACGGCATGGACGTGAACCGCCAGATGGTTGCCACCGGCAACGCCTGGCACTACGCGGCCTACTCGAAGGACCAGTCGCTCGCCGACCTGCAGGCACAGGCCCAGGCCCAGAAGCTCGGCCTCTGGGCGCAGCCCAACCCCACGCCACCGTGGGAGTTTCGGAAGACGAAGCAGTAACGCGGCCCCCGCAAAGTCCCCCCAGTCCGCGCGACGGGAACTTTTCTACAGCAGCCGAACCCCCTCTGCGGGGGTGGTCGATGCAACCCTCGGCAGAATACCCCCTCGTAGGGGTGGGTCTGGCGGGGGGCGTCGGTGATGCCCCCCGTGGTTCAACACTCGAGAGGGAGCAGAAGGGGGATGATCATGGCTGTGATCGCGACGGTCTGCGGTTTTGCCGTCCGCTGGGTGCGGCGGTTGTGTTTCGTGGCGGCGGCGCTCTTCGTCGCCGATGCTGCGGCGTTTGGGCAGGGAGGCATCCCGCGGCCCGAGGAATTCACGCCGGCCTTCGCCGAGGAGCCGGCCTACGACGTGACGAACGTCCAATACACCGGCGTGAACGTGGCCGAGCCCTTGTGGACGGCCTATGCACTCACCGACGCGCTCTTCTGGGGCCGCGACAACCAGGCGGGCAACGTGCCGCTCGTCGTGACTCAAAACCCCGCCGCCACGCCGTTGCTCAATGCACAGGACCTCCAGTTTCCATTCAGCGAGGGCGTGCGGGCCTTCTACGGCCAGCGGCAGCCTTGCGAATGCGGCTGGGAACTCGGCTACTGGGGCGTCTACGGCCAATCGGCCACGGGCGTCATCGCCGCGCCGCCGGGGCAGTTCATCCAGTTTCCCGGCGACATCGGCGAACAGCTGACGGCCGATGCCGAACGTGCGACCGTGAAGTACCAATCCACGATCAATAGCGCCGAGGCAAACATCTTCAGCACCGAGCACCACTGGCACCGCGATGCCGGCGCCTGGCACACGACCGACTGGCTGGTGGGCTTTCGGTATGTGGGCGTGGAGGAGCAGGCCGCCATCCTGATGGACTGCTGCGTGGTCGATAGCGAGTTTAGAACCGTGCCGTATGGTGTGGGCACGCGCAACAACATGTTCGGTGCGCAGGTCGGCCGCCGAGCCCGCTGGGACTGGAACCGTTGGTCGATCGAAAACTGGGCGAAGGCGGGCATCCTCGGCAACGCCCAGGAGCAGTATCAAAACGCGCTCGTCGATTTCGAGGGCTTCCAGTGGCGGCCCGCTCGCTCGACCTTCGGCAGCTCGGTTGGCTTCATCGGCGACATGAACCTCTCGGCGATCTATCGGCTCACCGAAGTCTGGGGTATTCGCGCCGGCTACAACCTGATCTGGATCGACGGCCTCGCGCTGGCTCCGAACCAGTTTGACTTTACCAACACCGAGACATCCGGCACGCTGCTCGCCTCCGGTGGCGGGATCTTCATGCACGGTGCCAACCTCGGCCTCGAGGCCCGTTGGTAGAAATCAATCCGCCAGGTGGCCGTCACGGAGGACGGTTCACCGAAACGCCCCTGCGATCGCCCTGCGGTTTATCCGAGCTGCAGGGCGATCGGGGCGATGCGGAGCGGGGGGAGACTCGACTGCGAGTTGACGAGTGAATTTGCGGTTCCACCGAGAACCTTCCAGACACCCTTCGATCCGCGGCCGCCATTGAGGCCCTGCACGCCGTAGAGCGTCGAATCGGGGCCGATGAAGCCGTCGGCCGCACTTCCAAAGACCGCGAAGACGCGAGCGTTTGGCTTCACCAGGCTGCCGAACGCGGAAGTCTGGGCGATCTTGGTGCCCGTCGAGGGGTTCCAGACCTCGACCCTCGAGCCGCCGTTGAGGCCGGCGCCGACGATCAGGTCGAGCGATCCGTTGCCGTCGTAGTCGGATGTCGAGAGCGTCACGCCGCCGCGGAAGTTGTTCGCGAACGGTTTGAAGCTCCGCACGACCGTCGGGGTGCCGCTGACATCGAAAACCCGCACCAGCGCCCGCGTGCCGGAATTCGTCCCGACCGCGATCTCGGCAGGGCCGCCGAGGATGTAGTCGCCGGCTGAGATCATCACGCCGTTGTTCGTGCCGGCGGGGGCGCCGCGGAACGACTTGAACGGCGTGTTGGCCACAGGATCCACAACGCCGACGCCGGTGTTCACTCGAAACACGTTTACCATCCCAGTCCGGATCGACATAGCGGTGACAATGTCGTTGTCGCCGTCGTTGTCGATGTCGGCTACAGCCACCTCGACGCCGCCGCGGTAACCCGGGCCAAAAGCGAGCGTGCGATATTGCGTGAGCTCAGCCCAGCCGCCGAGAGCCTGCTGGAACACCCGCACCTCGCCGATCGCATTGCGGCCCGGGGCCGTGATGATCTCCGCCACCCCGTCGCCCGTGACGTCGCCCGTGGCCACGCGGACGCTGCCGCGGAACCGCGAGTCATAGGCGAGGAACCGCGAGAGTTCTTCGCCGGAATCGGGGCTGAGCACCCGAACCCACGGCGGGCCGTTGCAGCCATCGTCGCTGCCGACGACGAGGGCGCCACCGATCGACGCCGGCGGCTCGGGGCCGAAGTTGGTGTCGGTCGCCGAGAGCACCGACTGCGGATCGACTGAGGCACCGGCCGGAGGCGTGAGCGTGACGGTGTTGTCCATCTGGCCGAAGGCGTCGGGCCGGATCGTCACGGTGAGCGTGAATGTCGCGCTGCCGCCCGGCAGCAGCGTGATCTTCTCGTTGGTAATGCCGCCGGAGCCGGACGGCGCGCCACTCGAGCCGGCTGAATAGACAGCCGTCCACGAGGCGCTCGCCACCTGCGCCGCGAGCGGATCGTTCACCGTGCCGTCGACCATGGTGCTGGGGCCCGAGTTGCTGACGACGATCGTGTAGGGGAATGTCTGGCCGGGCAGGTAGGTCGTCTTGCCGTCAGTCTTCGTCACGTTGAGCAGCAGTTGTGGGCTCGAGAGCGTGTTGGTGTCTGTGGCCGTGGCCGTGTTGCCCTGCGTGTTTGGCGGCGGAGTGATCGTGACGGTGTTCACGAGGTCGCCGGTCGCGTCGGGTTTGATCTGCACGGTGAACTGGAACGTGGCCGTGCCGCCCGGGGCAAGGTTGACGGTCTCGTTCAGCGGGCCGCTGCCGCTCTCGGGGCCGCTCGAGCCGGCGGAATAGACCGCCGTCCACGTGGCGCTTGCGACCTGCGCGGGAAGCGGGTCAGAGACCGTGCCGCCCGTGAGGAAGCTCGGGCCTGCGTTCGTGGCGATGATCGTGTAGGTGGTGGATGTTCCCGGGACGTAGGTCCCTTTCCCGTCCGTCTTCGTAATCGAGAGGACGGGCTTCACGACGATCGTGTCGGTGGCGGTGGAGGTGTTGTTGTCCGGGTTCGGGTCAAAGATCGGCGGGGTGCCGGTGGCGGTGTTGGTGAGGGTGCCGGTGGCGCCAGCTGGGACGGTGCCGGAGAGCGTGAACGTGACGGACTCACCGTCGTCGAAGGTGTCGCCGGGGTTGGCCGTCCAGATGCCGGTGTTCGGGTTATACGTGCCTGTGTCGACGCTATAGGTGGGCGAGAGCAGGCCGGGGACGGAGACGTCGGTACCGGTGAAGGTCGTGATCGAGCTGGGCCCATTGCTCGTGACAACGATTGAGTAGGTCACGACCTCGCCGGCGATGACCGGCAGCGGCGAAGTGCGGGTCTTCGTGACGGCGAGATCGACCTGGGGCGTGGCGGTGTCACGGTCTGTGGAGCTGGTGCTGGATCCCTGGCCTTCGGGTGGCGTGACGACGACGGTGTTGACGAGGTCGGCGGTGGCGTCGGACTTGGTCTGGACGATGTAGGTGAAGGTGACGGAGTCGCCCTTGGGAATGTTGACGGTGGCGTTGATGTTGTTGCCGCCGCTTGTCGGCAAGACGCTTGCGCTGCCCGTGGTCGAAGTGGTCCAGGTGCCGCTGGTGGCGACCGCCGGGAGGAGATCGGTGACGTTGCCGCCGACGAGTGCGCTGGGTCCAGTGTTCGTCACGACGATCGTGTAGGTGACGGGGTTGCCCGGGATGTAGGTATCGCTGCCGTCAGTCTTGGTGACGGTGAGATTGACCTGGGGCGTGGCGGTGTCGCGGTCGGTGGAGCTGGTGCTGGATCCCTGGCCGGCGGGCGGCGTGACGACGACGGTGTTGACGAGGTCAGCGGTGGCGTCGGACTTGGTCTGAACGATGTAGGTGAAGGTGACGGAGTCGCCCTTGGGGATGTTGACAGTGGCGTTGATGTTGTTGCCGCCGCTTGTCGGCAAGACGCTTGCGCTGCCTGTGGTGGAGGTGGTCCAAGTGCCGCTGGTGGCGACCGCCGGGAGAAGATCGACGACGGTGCCGCCGACGAGTGCGCTGGGTCCGGTGTTCGTCACGACGATCGTGTAGGTGACGGGGCTGCCCGGGACGTAGGTGTCGCTGTTGTCGGTCTTGGTGACGCCGAGCGTGACTGTAGGTTTGGCGGTGTCAGTCTCGGTGGCGGTGTTGTTGGACAGGTTGCGATCAAAAAAGCCCGGGGGTACGGCGACGGAGGCCGTGTTCACGAGGGGTCCGAGGCGATCGGACGCAGGTAGGAGCACGAGCGCGAACGACGTCGAGCCGCCGGAGACGAGCGCGGGCGTGACGTAGCTCAGCGTTGAGCCGACGAGCGTCCAGCCCGGATTGATCGCCGGGTTGAACGTCGTCTGCGACGGCAGCGTGTCAGTGACGATAGAGCCGGGCGAGGCTGCCGGGCCGTTGTTCGTGACGGTGAACGAGTAGTTGACGGGTGCGCCGGGCACGTACTCGCTGCCGGGGCTTGTCTTCGTGATCGCCAGATCGATGACCGGCGGGCACTGGATCACTGCCGTGTCGCTCGTGCTGAAGGGCTTGCCGGTGAACTTCGAAGTGTAGTTCACGATGGCCTTATTGGTGATGAAGCCCTCGCTCGGAAACCCCGCGTTCACCGTGACTTCGAAGGTCAGGGTGGTGGATTCACCCTTCGCCAGTTCGCCACCCACGGCCGGGGCGCCCCCGCCGGCTCCGGTGCCGAGTTGGAACCGGACCGATGTGGTCGGTGGCGTGGCACCGGTCGGCAAGGCCTCGGCCTGGTCGGCGTCGATGGCGTCCGTCTTGGCGGTCGGTGAGGAATTGGCACCGGCAGTGATGAACAGGCTGCCCGGCTTGTAGGTGGTGAATGAAGGAATGGAGTCATTGAGAATCACGTTCGCCGCCGTGTCGAAGGCGTTTGCATCGTTGGCGACCGTGATCGTGTAGCGTAGCGTGTCGCCCGGTTCGACGATGCCCCCATTGACGTCCACGACCGACTTGTCGACCGAGACCTTCGGCGCGTAGAGGTCGATCGCGCTGGTGACGACCGCCGGATAGTACTGGTCCTGCGTGCTCGTGAGCGTGAGCTTCGCGGAGGTGGCGCCGTTGGCGATCTTGCCATCGATGTTGAGGATGTCGGCGTCGAAGCCGAGCTGATTCAGGTAATTCGGATTTTTGCTCGTGACGGTCACGCCGTTGGTGGAGATCGAACTGTTGAAGAAATTGTCGGCTGGATTCGTCGCGTTGGAGAGCTGGGTGGTGCTGACGCCGCCGAAAAACGACGCCGTGTCGTTGTCGATGCCCAAGTCACCTTCGTAGGAGACGAAGCCAAGATTCGCCTTCACGGGTCCCGAAGGGGGCGCCGTGAATCCCGTGAAGTTGACCTCGACGTTCGGGTTCGAAGCGCTCACGTCGGCGAAGCCGTCGAATACGCTCAGGTTGCGAAGATTCGCTCCGGGGGCGTCGTAGGCCACGACGAGCGACCAGCCGGCGAAATGGTTGATGATGCCTGGGTCACCCTTCACGTTGGCGATCGTGTAGGTGCCCTGGCCGCGCGCGAACACGAGATCGGTCACATCGGCGAACGCGCCGTACGTCTGGACGTTGGGCGGGAGGTTACTGACCTGGCCGATGACCTTGCCGAGGAGCGCGACCTGATTCGGGCCGGCGGCGCCCGTGAGCGTGGTGTAGGAGGCGTCGCCGGGGCCCTTGAACTTCACCGTCTTGAGGACGTCGTCGCTGACATTCGTGTTAGTGCGGGAGCCGTAGTACAGCCCCGCAAAGAGCACGTTGGCGCCGGCCGGAAGCGACAGGTCGGCCGAGCTGGAGGCAAAATTACCGCCCGTCGGATCGACGTTGATGTATTGCATGTTCCAGAAGTCGTCGTTCCAGACGTTGGGGTTTGTGCCCGTCCCGTTCTGCGCATTGGTGACCTGGGTCGCGGTGCCGGGCTGTCCCTCCACGGCGGTCATCATCGTGTTTGCGGCGAACGTGATGTCGCCGGGGGCATCGATCGTGAACCGAGGAGCGAACGTCACCGCGAGCGCGAGCCGCTGCTCGAGTTGCTCGCCGAACGCGCCGTCGCGATGCCTGCGAATCGTCGCCCGTGTGCGGGCGGATGGCCGGCGAATGGCGGGGCTGCGCATGCGCGGCGGAAAAAGCGTGTCGAAGAGGCTCATGGCGGTCTCCCGTGCTCGTGGCAAAACTCGTGGTTGGCGTTGCTGGCTCGTGGCTTGAAAACAAAAAAGCCGGCGCGAACGAACACCCCTTGGTGTTCACTCGCGCCGGCTCACGCGTGGCAGAACCTCCCAGCGATCAGCCAGGCTGTTCCTTCAACTCGTTATCCGACATTCGATTGTTTGATTCGTGGGCGACGCCTTCGCGTCTCCCGCCGAATCGCTCGTCAACCAATCTCTACGCGCCGCTTTCTCGCGAAGGCAAATGAAAAAACGAATCGGTGTTTCCAGCGGACGCAGCGGCATTTCGCCGCGAGACACACCTCTGGAGTCCCTTTGCGGACTGTGGATTGGGGCTGGGGCGATCTAGTCGTGCAGATCCGCTTCGGGACGAAGCGGTCTACTTTGCCCGCCACACGCCCCGCATGAGCTCCATGAAGTCGCTCGCGAATCGCTCGCCATCGCAGAGCGGCGAGGCCGCCATCTGCTTGCGCAGGCTCGCGCGGAGCGCGGCGAGCGAGGGAAGATCCTCCGCCAGCCCGGCGGCCAGATCGACGTAATGATCGAGATCGCGGGCGATCGTGCCCTCGACGCCCACGTTGGCCAGATGCGTCAGCGCATGCCGGCTCGCGAACGTCTCGCCGGGCAGCGTGACCACGGGCACGCCCATCCAGAGGGCCTCGAGCGTCGTCACACCGCCCCCATAGGGAAACGGATCGAGGGCGATGTCGATGCCATCGTAATGCGGCAGCAATTCGGATTGCGACGAGTCTCCCTGCAAGTCCACGCGAGCCAAATCGACCCCCTGCTCCGCGAAATAATCCCGCAGCCGACCGGTATGCATCGGATCTGCGAGCCCCTTGTATTTGAGGACGAGCCGCGAATTCGGCACGCGTTCGAGGATCCTCGCCCAAGGAGCCGCGATCTGCGGGCCGAGTTTGGCGGGATTCGAGAAGCTGCCGAACGTGACGTAGCCGCGGTCGAGGGCGGGCAACGGGGCCACCGGCGGAGCGGCCGGCGGCTCGTAGCAGACATAGGCATTTGGCATCCGCAGCACGTTTTCGCGGTAGTGATGCTCCAGTTCGGGCGGCACCTCGAACCGGTCGGCCAGCAGATGGTCGATCGCCGCAAGCCCCGCCGTGCCGACGTATCCCGCCCAGGTGATCTGGATCGGCGCCGGCTTGCGGGCCATCACGAGCAGCCGGTTATTGCCGGTATGCCCCGCGAGGTCGAAGAGGATGTCGATGCGATCTTCGCGGATTTTCTCCGCGATCCCGTCGTCGGCAAGCGGGCCGACGTCATGCCATTGCGTTGACGCCGCCCGCAGGCGAGCGGTGAGATCGTCGGGCGTGCCGCCCGTGCTGTAGCAAAACACCTGCGCCTGCGAGGCGTCGAGATGCTCTACGAGACCGATCAGAAAATAGCCGACCGGATGGCGGTGCAGGTCGGGCGAAATGAATCCCAGCCGCAGCGGGCGGTCTGGATCGCGGCCATTTTTGTGCGGCTTCCAGGCCGATCGCAGCGGCGCGCCAAACGACTTCTCAAACTCGTCGTGGGCCGCGGCGAGCTCGCCCGCCTTGATCCCATCGCGATAGTGCAACGCGCAGAGCAGGTTGCTGTGGATGATGGGAACGTGCGGCGCAAGTTCGATCGCGCGACGGTAATGCGCGATCGCCTCGTCGGTGCGGCACTGGTCTTTGAGGATGTTGCCGAGGTTACTGTGGGGCTCCCAGAAGGCTTCGCGGGCTGCGATCGCGCCGCGATAGCAATCAGCCGCCTCGGCGATGCGGCCAAGTGAACGCAGCGTGATGCCGAGGCTGTTGAGGAGGTTTGGATTGCCGGGCTTCAGCTGCAAGGCCCGACGCAGGCTCTCCACCGATTCGGCCGTCCTGCCCAGTTCGCGGAGCGCGAGGCCGAGATTGCCGTGGGCGTCGGCATAGTCGATGTCGAGCAGGATGCTCGTCTGGTAGGCGGAGACGGCGCGGGGCAGGTCGCCGAGTGCCTGGTAGACCGCCCCGAGGCTGTTGTGAAACGTGGCGTGGCTGCCGTCGGCGGCGATGGCGAGCCGGATCCGATCGAGCGCCTCTTCGTGCCGACCGGCCTCATAGGCGATGACTCCCAGCAGATGCAGGGCGTCGCGGTGGTCTGGATCCCCGTCGAGAATCTCACGGTAGATCCGTTCGGCCTCGTCGCGGCGGCCGGCCAGATGGTGGTCGAGCGCGACATCGATCGGCAGCGGTTGCATGGGCATCGCACGAAGGGTGCGTCGTCCATGAACGAGCGATCAAACGCGGGGACTTCCGGGACGGAAAAACTCTTGGCTACCGCGAACGCATGTCGCGACGGGCCTGGGCCCGCCGGCCGCGGGCGGCAATGTGGCTCACGCGTTGCGTGTCGAGGCCCTGCATCTTGATGCGGCCCGCCTTCGCGGCCGTCAGCGCCGAACGCTGCTTCGCGCCATCGAACCGGATCGCCTGCGCGGCGGGCGACTTGGCGAGCGTGGTGAGGGAGGCCGCCTGGCGGGCCTTCTTCGAAATCGCCTTCACGGGCTTGGCAGACGCTTTTGCCTTCTTGGCGACCGCAGGCTTGGCGACGGACTTCTTCGCCGGCTTGGCAGCGGCCTTCGGGGCCGACACTGCCTCCGCGACATACTCCTTCAGGTCGGACAGCCGCTTCTCGAACCGCTCGACGGCTCCCGCGAAGAGCTCGTGCTTGTGTTGCGTGCGGGCGTTGCCGGCACCGGCGGCGGGCTTTCCACCGCGCTTCGACGAACGGGTCTGCTCCTGATAGAGATCCCGCCACTTGTTGCGGAGGATGCGGGCCTGCTTCACGGCCGATTGCACCTGGGCCTGCGTGGCCTTGGTGAGCGAGGCGCCGAAGCTCGAGTCAAAAAACTTCTTTTCGGCGCCCGTCAGCAGATCCTTCGCCCGCTTGACCACGTCGGCCGGAAGGTGGATCACATCAGCCGAGATGCCGGAAGACTTGGTTTTTTTGGCCATGGTGGAGAATCCCGTCGGGGTTGGAGCTTGTGCAAGGACGTAAAATCTACGGAGAGATATAGTCTTTTTTCAAATCCTCGACAAAGAAAAAAGATTGGTTGCTGAAGGGGAACCGCACGAGGGCAATGCAATGCCAGCAGGACGCCGCCGTGGTACCGGGCGAAATAGCCTGAAGCCAGGCGAATATCGGGTTGATAAACGCTTTCGTAAACAGGTCGATTGTTACGGATGGCAACGACACAAGGGCGGCTACGCGATCGGAACCGTTCGCCATGGCGGCAAAGCGAAGACTTGGCTTCAGCATCGGTTTGTCTGGTTTTTGGCTTTTGGTGAGGTGCCGCGCATCATCGACCACGTCGACCACGACCCATTGAACAACCGGCTCCGTAACCTGCGAGCGGCGACGGCCTCGCTGAATCAACTGAACTCCCGTAAGGCAGTCGCAAAGGCAGGCAATTGCGGTGTTTACCGCCATCGCAACCGTAAAAAACCGTATGAAGTCAAAGCGTCGTTCGAGGGGCGCAGGGTTTGTCTCGGTTCGTTTGTATCGCTACGCGATGCGCGAAATGCCGCCGCGGTTTTTCGGGACTTCCTCATCGCGAGAGAAGCCGGCGGGCCCGAAGTGCTTTCAGCAACCGCCGCGGCCGCTCATTTAATTACTCGCGTAACGGCGGCAATGCAGCGAACTCCCATGAAGCGGCGATCCACGGGCCGCAGGCAGGGGGCGGGCATCGACCCGAAACGCATCACCGTCGACGCGGACTTGGCCGGCTTTGTGAGATCGAAAAGTTGGTATCTCCACGATGGATATCCGGCCACTTCAATGGCATTGGACGGGAAACGCCGGATCGTCTTTTTGCACCATTGTGTCTGGCGCATGAAGAGAGGACCGCTTCCAGATCTCGTTGATCATCGCAACCGAAATAAACTCGATGCGAGGCTTTGCAACCTGCGCCCGGCTTCGCCCGCCATGAATCAACGGAATCGCACCCAGCACTCGAAGGCGACCGGCCTGCCGGTGGGTGTAAGGAAAAACGGCCGGCGGTTTTCGGCGCAAATCAAGCGAGGCGGAAAGGCTTGCCACCTCGGCACGTTCGATACCCCCGGGGAGGCAGGAATGGCGTATCGCAAGGCCGCTAGAGCGGCTGAGGCGGAGGAAGCCCGAGCGGCCTGGCTGGAGTGGGAGAAAGCCTGTGCCGATTCGAAGAAAAAGCGGGCGACGAGATTCGAACTCGCGACCGTTGGCTTGGGAAGCCAGTGCTCTACCAACTGAGCTACACCCGCGTTGATTTCTGACAGCGGAAGTCTAGCAAATCTTTCCGCGGGCACATCACGTACAATAGCGGTCTACATTTTTCAGGAGCGTTTTTCATGACCCGCCCGAAGGATCAGCCATCCGCCGCAGCGGACACTGCCGCGGCCAAACCTCAGGCTCCCCGGCACTTTCTCTCATCGCTGGCCGCAACGACGATCTGGACGGCCGTCTTGGCCGGCGTGGCCGCAATCCTGCTTGGGGCCGGATTCGTGCCATGGCTCGCCTCCGATCCCGCGAGGCTCTCCCGGTGGATCGCCCAGGCCGTGCCGGGATTGCAGGCCGACGTGACGATCGGGAAGGCGCAGGTTGGCTGGTCGGGGCCGATCGTGATCGAGGATATTCGCGTGGTGCCGCGGAACGGCGCCCGCCCGCCCGTCTCCATCAAGCGGATCGAAGGGAACCACGGCCTGGCCGCGATGCTGCTCTCGCTCGGCGATCTCGGCCGCTTTCGGATCGAGGGGCTCGAGGCCGACATCGTTTTCGAAGCCAACCGCGACTCCAACCTGACCGGACTGTTCCTGCCGCCGGCGCCGACCGGCGTCAGCACCGGCCCGGCCGGCCCGCGCAAGAGCCCGGTGCGGGTGCGATTCGAAGTGGAAGACGCGATCGCGAAGATCGAAGGTCCCTGGGCGCCGGACGTTTGGGTGAGCGACCCCACCGACATCAAGGCCCGGCTCGCGCCCTCGCCCGACGGGAATTTCAGCGAATGGACGGTCGATCGCGTGCAACTGCTCAAGGACGCAAAGCTCGAGGCCAACGTGGCGCAGGGCGTTTTGGCCTACATCGCGCCTGTCATGGCCGATGCCACGCGGACGAGCGGCCGCTTTTCGCTGAAGCTCGACGGCGCGACTTTTCCCGTCGGGGCGCCGCAGGCGGCCCGGCTCGCGGGAACGCTCTCGATGCACGAGGTGGATCTCGGCCCAGGACCGCTCGCGAAGAACGTCATGCAATCGCTGCCCGGAAGGCTGCAGCTCCCCACCTCCGTGCGGATTGCCGATGATTCAAACGTGGAATTTCATCTGGCCGACCGCCGCGTCTGGCACAAGGGGCTCGAATTCGGCCTGCCGCTGGCGAAGCCCGGACAGCGGCTCGACATCAACTCGAGCGGCTCCGTCGGGCTCGACGACAAGTCGCTCGACCTGAAGCTCGCGCTGCCGATCCCGGCTGATTTGCCCGCCGATCGCCCGCTGCTGGCGTCGCTCGCGGGGAAGTCGATTTCCGTCGGCATCGGCGGGATGCTCGGCGAGCCGAAGGTGAATTTCGACGGCTCGATCCGGGCGACGGCCGGCGAGGTGGCCGCGGAATTGATCGATCGGCTGCGGTCGCGCGGGCAGCCGCTGCCGCCGCGGCCCGCGGGTGCACCCGCGCCCAACTGGGTGCCGCCGAAGCTATCGGAAGGGCAAGCGGAGGCGGGATCGCAAGCGGAGGCGGGATCGGAACCGCAAGAGGGGGCGAAGCCGGCCGAGACCACGGCCGAGAAGCTCAACGACATCAAGTCGAAACTGCCGGCGGAGATCAGCCAAAACCCGTCGGCCGACGCGGTGATCGATCTCGTAGGCGGCGTGCTCGACGAGGTGGCGAAGCGCCGCGCCGAGCGGGCCGCCGCCGCGGCCGAGAATCCCGACGCCGCCCCGCCCCCGCGCCGCGGCCGGCTGCTGCGCAGGCTCCAGCCACCACCCGCCCAGTGAGTAGGACAGGCTTCAGCCTGTCGCACGTAAGTAGCACAGGCGTCTCCGCGTGTCTGGGAAGAGGCTGGGACAGGCGCGGAGGAGTGTCGTAATTCAGGCAGGCTGAGGCCTGCCCTACTGGAACTGGTGACAGGCTGAGGCCTGTCCTACTTGCACAAAAAAACCGGGCCTCCCTTGCGGGAGGCCCGGTCTCGTTTGATCACGCTTTTCTTCCCGTTGCCTCAGGGCAGGCGGGAGATCGGGAAGAAGAGGCGTTTAGGCTCAGGTGCCAGTGGCCGGGGCAGCCGGAGCGGCCGGGGCAACCGGGGCAGCGGCCTCGGTCGGCACGCCTTCCGAGATCACGCCTTCGCCGGAGCAGCCGCCGCCAACGCAGCCGCCGCTGACCGCACCACCCTCGACGACTTCGCCGCCGCAGCTGGAGCAGCCGCCTTCGACGGCAGCAGCCTCACCGCAACCGCCGCAGGCCGGAGCAGCTTCGCCGCAGCCCGACTCGCAGGCCGGAGCAGCGGCAGCCTCTTCGCCGTGGCAACGCTTGTGCTTGGCGTGGAGACGAGCCAGGAGACCACCGTGGCAGCGGTGGGCGCGGCCATGGCAACGAGCGCGGCCGTGGCAGCCGTGGCCGGCAACGGCACCCGACTCACCACCCACGAGGGCGATGGCGACGAGGGCAAAGAACATAGCAACCGCGAATCCGAGAAAACGCTTCATCACATTCCTCCAATAAAAGGGAACTTAACGCGTCATGCGTTCCTGAAGCCGTCACGAAACACACCGGATCCGGGACGGCCACCGGACCGCAGCAAAACGAGCGGTCAACCGAAGAAACCTTGGGCGGGACCTCGTTCGGACAACCGGCAGCACTCCCCTGCAAGGGCTGACGGTTGGCGAAAGATTTCCGCCTGGGGAATCTGGGCAATTAGGCTATCCGTGGACCGCCCGGTGTCAAGAACCGGCGTATATGCCGGGAATTCGGGCAGCCTTGAGGCTGCCTGGCGCCCACGTAGGACAGGCTTCAGCCTGTCGAGGACCGGCGCAGAGGCCGGGTGTCCGGAGGCAGGCTGGAAGCCTACCCCACCGGAGACAGGCACGGAGGCCTGTCCTACGGGAGACAGGCTGAAGCCTGTCCTACTTTTGCGTGGGGGCGGGGCCCTGGGCGGTGCGGCTTTCGGCCTGGGCCTTGGCGGCGGCCTGCTGGGACCGCTTCTGCAACTCGGCCGCGACCTGCTCCTGCTTGGCGAGCATGTCTTCGGGGTCTTCGAAATTCAAAAGCAGCGGCGGGAGATCGTCGAAGATCTTCATCGCCATGCCGACCACCCGCCAGCCCTCCGGATCGAGGCGGACGACCCAGACGACGTTATCCGTGCTCGTAAAACCGTCGGCATCCGTGTCGGTCCAGGTGGTGCCCACATGCACGAGGTCGCCCCCTTCGCCCACCACCTCGCAGTCGCGAACGGCGTATGTGGCCGTGGGATTCACGGGCGGCGCGACCGAAAGGCCGAGTTCCTGAGTCTTGGCGCGAGCCACTTTGGTGAGCATGCCGCTGGCCGCCGCATCGTCGCCGCGCTTCACGGCATCGAGGAACGTGATCACCGCCGACTTGGCCGGCTCAGCAGCGGCCGATGACCCGCCGGAACCACCGGCCGAGCAGCCGGGCACGGTCACCGCAGCCAGGAGGCCGCAGCCCGCGACGAAGCAGGCGGCCCAGAGCGTCCACGCGCGGGCGGTGGCGGTCGATGATGTACGGGGGCTCGTGAATTCGGTGGTCATCGCTCGGAACTCCTGTGCTGTATCCAACGGGGGGCCAACGGTGCCGGAGGAAACGCGGGGTCTTGAAACGGGGTTCTTGGGGGGCGGAGAGACTGACGGGATGAGGAGTGGCGGTCAAGCCGGAAAATGCCCGGTAAAAACGGGAAAACAGCCGGCGTTTGCTATGCTTTCCGGCATGGCGATTCAGGCTGCCGGCAACCGAATGCATCCATCACCGTGGCGGCTGCGGGCGACGCTCGTCGGGGCCCTTGCGGCGGCGATCCTCTGCGGCACCCCGGCGGCCTGGTCTCAGATTCGGATCAATCGCGTCAGGCCCAGGGAAAGGGCGAAGCCAACCGCCGCCTGGGACAAGGCCATGGCCTCGGCCTTCTTCACCGACGCCTTCGCCACGCTCGAAGGAGAGCGGCCCGATTTCGCGGCAGCCGAAAACGACGCCGAGGCGGCGGCATTGCCCGAGGCGGCGCCGGCAGCCGGTGGCTTCAAGTGGTCGTCGCTCGTTTCGGCCGACACGCTCGTGGACGAAATCAAGCACATGAAGGGCATCGCGGCGAAGGCCGTTGCCTCAGCCTCCGATTTCAAAGGCGGCGGCTACAACGACGTGCGGCAGGCATTCAGTTCCATCGCGCTCTGCTTCGCCGTGATCAAGGGCTACGACGGCGACGTTCGGTTCAAGAGAGACGCCGCGATCGCCCGCGATCTCTTCGCGCGGGCGGGCAGCAATTGCAAGGTGGGCACGCAGCAATCGCTGAATGAAGCGAAGGCTCGCGTGGCCGACCTCGACTTACTGCTTCAGGGAAACAGCCTCGAGGCGCTCCCCGATGGCGGCGCGGGGGAGCCTTCGTGGAGCAAGATCGCCGCCCGGCCGGCGCTGATGTCGCGGCTCGGAACGGCCGACGAGGTGGCCAGCGCCGCCGTCGCCTCGAAGGAAGATTTCGGCAAGCAGGTTGCCAAGCTGCTGCACGAAGTGGAACTCGTGGCGTTGATCGGCGAAGCGATCCAACGGCCCGACCACGAATACCACGACGACGAAACCTACCGCGGCTATGCGGCCGAGATGCGCGACGCCGCCGTGAAGGCCCGCGCCGCCGCGAGGCGATCCGATTACGACGCCGCCCGTGCCGCCGTCGGCGAACTCAAGAAATCGTGCGACACCTGCCACGGGGCTTATAGGAATTAGTGCAGCGGCCGCGCCCGCGGCAGCTTCTCGATCCCGGCGGGTGGAGGTGAGATCAGTTCCGCCGTCGGCAGCGCCTCGGGGAAGGAATGCATGGCCTCCTCGGGGGCGGGCGCGAACGAAGACGCCGATCGCGGCACGCGCGTCTTCGCCTGGCAGATGGGGCAATGCACCCGCTTGCCGGCGAAGACGTCTTTCACCTTCACGCGGTGCCCGTTTGGGCAATACACCACGATCCCCATGCGATGTTCCGCTTCTCGAACTTGCTGTTTTTGCCAGGCCGTCTTAACCTTTTGCTCATCATGCCACGCCGAGACAAGCCCCAGCCAGAGGAAGACGCGGAAGAGCGTCGCGGCCCCGTTGAAATCGCCCTCGTCGGCGACCTGACCGACAACGAGGCCGACATGACCGACCGCCTGCTCGGCATCGAGCCCGGCGGCGAGTGCACGATCTATTTCGACTCGCCCGGCGGCAGCCCCTACTGCGCCATGTCGCTCGTCACGCTCATGCGGCTCCGCGGCATCCGCGCCACCGGCGTCGTGACGGGCGAATGCTCGTCGGCGGCGCTCTGGCCGTTTGCCACCTGCACGCGGCGGATCGTCACGCCCTACAGCGTCTTCCTCTTCCACCCGATGAAGTGGCAGAGCGAGGAGCACATCGGCATCACCGAGGCGGCGGAATGGTCGCGACACTTCGCCGAGCTCGAGCGCGACATGGACGTGCTGCTCGGCGATCTCTTCGGCACGTCGGCCGAGCTCATCGCCCAGTGGATCAAGACCCACCGCTACGTCACGGGCCGTGAAATGGTGAAGGCCGGCCTCGCCGAAATGGCCTCGCTGCAGCCAATGCCCGAATTGCTGCCGGTTGAAACGGGCTGATGGCGGTCTGGTAGACTTGGGCGGATTGGATTTCGCCGTCCCTCTTCACCGGAGCTTCGCCATGCGATTCCCCGCCAGCTTTGGTTCTCGCTTTGGTTCGTTTTGTGCGATCGTCTGCCTCGTCGCCGGGGTGTTTTCTTCGGCTGCCGCGCGGGAAGCCGCAGCACAGGCCGCCGTGGCGGAAGACACCCGCGCCTTCACGATCGCCTCCGGCGGCTATTCGCTCGAGGCACCCGCGGGCTGGAAACGCGTGCCGCCGAAGTCGGGCATCGTGGAGACGGAGTTTGCAATCCCGCCGGAAGCCGGTGACGAGCAGCCCGGCCGCATGACCGTGATGGGCGCCGGCGGGAGCGTGCAGGCCAACGTGGACCGCTGGTATGGCCAGTTCGCGCAGCCCGACGGCAGCGCCACCAAGGACAAGGCCACCACGAAGACGCTCAAGCTCGCCGGCTGCAGCGTGACGCTCGTGGATGTGGGCGGCACCTACAAAGACATGCCGGGCGGCCCGTTCGCCGGCGGCAAGTCGATCGATCGCCCCAATTACCGGATGCTCGCCGCGATCGTCGAGACGCCGGGCAAGGGCAGCTACTTCCTCAAGTTTTACGGGCCGGCGGCCACCGTCGCGAAGCACGCGGACGGCTTCCGCACGATGGTCGAGGGGCTCGTCGCCGCCGCGAAGTGACGGACTGAAGACCTGACCGCATGAAAATCTGACCGCATGAAGATTCAGGAATTTCTCGAGCACCACGGCATCGCCGGCAATCCTTTCGCCGAGGAGGATGCGCAGAACGACACCGTCTTCAAACGCACCTGTCTCGAGACGACGTTTCATCCGTCTTGGGACAAGATCTACGGCGATCCCTCCGACCCGAGCACGTCGATCGTGTTTGGCGAGAAGGGCGCCGGCAAGACGGCCCTCAAGCTGCAGATGGTGCGGCAGTTCGACCGCCACAACGCGGCCGTGCCCGACCGCCGCACGTTCGTCGTGCTCTACGACGACTTCAATCCCTTCCTCGACCGTTTCGTGAGCCGCGTCGGGCCGAACCGTCCGGTGGACAAGGTCCTCGGGCAGTGGAAGCTCTGGGATCACATGGACGCGATCCTCGCGCTCGCCGTGACCCAGTTCGTGACGGAGGTGAACGATCCGGCCAACCGCCGCTCCGCCGCGAAGCTCACGCCGCCGCAGGCCCGCGACCTCGCGCTCCTCGCCGCCTGCTACGACCAATCGACGGGCGAGACGTTTCCATCGCGCTGGCGACGGCTGCGGAGCCGCACCGGCTACTCGGCCTGGCTCGGCCTCTGGCCGCTGCTGCTCGGCCTCGTGGCGACGGTGGCGTTTGCCGCCGCCGTCGCGGTCGGCATCTCCCGCGGCACCACGGGCTGGCTCACCGCCTGGTGGCCGTGGCTCCTGCTCGCCGCCGCGTGGGGGCCGTGGGCCGTGCGCCGGGTGAAGTCGCTCTGGACCGCGATCCGGATCGTCCGCAGCATGCGGACGGGCAACCGCACCCTCGGCCAGCTTGCCACGGCGCTCGCCCGCATGCCGGAAGTGGATCTTGCCGGCCAGCCGCTGCCGCTCCACGCCCGCAGCGACGACCGCTACGAACTGCTCGCGAAGTTTCAGGGCATCCTCGCCGCGCAGGGCTATTCGGGGATGGTCGTGATCGTCGACCGCCTCGACGAGCCGCATCTCATCAATGGCTCAGCCGAGCGGATGAAGCAGGTGATCTGGCCGATGCTCGACAACAAGTTTCTGAAGTCGCCGGGGATGGGGTTCAAGCTCCTCCTCCCGGTCGAGCTCTACCGCTTCATCGAGCGGGAGGACGAACAATTCAACCAGCGGGCCCGGCTCGACAAGCAAAACCTCGTGCCGTCGCTCGAATGGTCGGGGGAGACGCTCTACGACATCGCCTCGACGCGGGTGAAGGCGGCGAGCGTGGGCACGCCGCCCGCCACGCTCGCGCAGCTCTTCGAGCCGGAGGTCGATCAGCGGCGGCTGCTCGACGGTCTCCGCAGCCTCCGCGTGCCGCGGCAGCTCTTCAAGTTTCTCTACCGGTTGCTCGTGGCCCACTGCCATGCCCACACCGGCGAGCAGCCCGTCTACCGGATTCCGCTCGAACGCTTCGAGACGGTGCTCGCCGTCTTCCGCCGCGACCAAGACGCCTTCGATCGCGGCCTCGCGCCGCGGTAAAGCGATTCCCGTTACCCGATGGAATCCGACCTCCACACGATCGTCGTGGGCCGCGAGGCGATGGCCTGCCGGTTCGAGGTGGTTTTCAACGCCGGCGAGGTGGAGAACGCGACTGAGCTCGCGGTCGACGCCCTCGACCTCGTCGACGAGATCGAAAACCGGATCACCGTCTATCGCGAGACGAGCGAACTCGTGCGGCTCAACGCCACCGCCGCTGCGGGCTGGCAGCCGGTGGCAACGGATCTCTTCGCGCTTCTGGAGCACGCCCGCGAGCTCAATGAAAAGACCGGCGGCGGCTTTGACTGCGCCTCGGGGGCGCTCACGCGGGCCTGGGGATTTCTGCGTCGGCAGGGGCGGACGCCCTCGCCCGAGGAGCTCGCCACGGCGCGGGAGGCCTCGGGCATGCGGTGGGTGGAGCTCGATCCGGAGCGGCGGATGATCCGGTTCACGCGGCCCGGTGTCGAACTGAATCTTGGCGCGATCGGC
The DNA here is from genome assembly GCA_044342075.1 of Pirellulales bacterium. Classification (GTDB taxonomy): domain Bacteria; phylum Planctomycetota; class Planctomycetia; order Pirellulales; family UBA1268; genus RGVT01. The sequence continues at coordinate 15,717 of JBIIQM010000006.1, read as the reverse complement.
AAGGGCTGGGCGCTGGATCGCGCGATCGAGCGGCTCGTCGATGCGGGGGTGCCGAGCGTGCTCGTGCATGGCGGGCAGAGCAGCGTGCGGGCCGTGGGCGTGCAGGGGCCGCGGCTGCCGGGAAGGCACGGCTGGAAGGTGGGCGTGCGACATCCGCTTCGACCGGCCGTGCGGCTGGCGACGATCACGCTCGAGGATCGGGCGCTCGGCACGAGTGGCTCGGGCACTCAGTTTTTCATCGATCGTGGCAAGCGGCTCGGCCACATCCTCGACCCGCGAACCGGTCTGCCGGCCGAGGGAGTGCTCTCCGCGACGGTGCTCGCGCCATGCGCCGCCGACGCCGACGCGCTTTCGACCGCGCTCTACGTGCTCGGCCCCACGGCGCTTCCGCAGATCGCGCCCGCGGGCGGCCCCGTGGCGGCGCTCCTCGTCGAGCCGGGATCATCCCCCGGCTCGCTGCGCGTGCAGACCGCGAACCTCGATGCCGACACGCTCTCGATCGACCCCGCGGCCGATCCCGCCCTCGAACTCGTGGCGGGGCCCCCGGCAAGGCCATGAAAGTTAGTCCGGGGCGGCTATACTGCCGGGACTTCGCAACACGGCCAAGCCCCGCTTTCGAATAGCTGCCAAACATGATCGAGTGGTTCGAGCAGGGGTCCTACCTCGGCATCATCTTCTTCCTGACGCTCACGGGCATCGGTCTGCCCGTGCCTGAAGAGGTGCCGATCGTGGCGGCGGGCGTGGCCAGTCGGGCGGGTGCCCTCCACTGGTATTACGCGTTGCCGGCCTGCCTCGTGGGGGCGCTCCTTGGCGACAGCCTGATGTATGCGATCGGGCGGTTTTTTGGCGCCCGCGTGCTCAAGGAGCATCCCTGGTGGTCGGGCTTCCTCACCGCGGAGCGTGAGAAGACGATCGAAGACCTGATCAAGAAGCATGGCATCAAGGCCTTCTTCGTGGCGAGGTTTCTCGTGGGCCTGCGGAGCCCCTTCTATCTCACCGCCGGCATCTTGAAGGTGAAGTATCGCTGGTTCCTGCTGGCCGACTTCATCTGCGCCTCGGTCGTGATCGGCGGCTTCTTCGGGCTGGCCTACCTCTTTGGCGACCGGATCACCGGGCTGATCCAGTCGGCCGAACGGGGCTTCACGGCGGTGATCATCGTGGCGGCCCTGGCGGCGCTGGCGGTGATCGCCTTCTTCTCGTTTCGCAAGCGACGCATCCGCATGCTCGACCAGGATCCCGAGGCCCTCTTCGAGAATCGCGAGATCCTGCTCGGCCCCGCCGCCGACCGCATCGCCGACGCGGTCCATCTGGGCGACGTCGACCAGAACGTAGAGAAGTAGGACAGGCTTCAGCCTGTCGAGACAGGCTGAAGCCTGTCCTACGTCCGGTCGTAGCGGCTGGCGCGATCGTGACGTTCCGTGGGTATGGATTTCGGTGAGTTGTCTCCCCACGGCGACTTTGACGTCGCCTTTTTGCGACCTAGGAACATGGAGAGCCCTTTTCTCCGGAGTCACCTCGTCGCATGCCCCGCAGCCACACGCCAGCCGATCGCCCAGCTCTCCTCGGCCGCGTGCTCGTGGTTGATGACGACCGCCGCATGGCGTCGGGCACGGCCCAGTGGCTCTGCAGCCAGGGCTGGCATGCCAGCGCCGTCGGCACGAGCGACGAGGCCATCGGCCTCGTGGGCCGTAATCGATTCGACGCCTGCGTGATCGACGGCCTGCTTGCCGAGGGCGCGGCCGAACGGCTGCTCGCCGTCGTGCGGGCGACGTCACCCGCCACCGGTCTTGTGATCGCATTCCCCGCTGAGTCGGCCCGCGAGGTCGCCGCCGCCGACGCCACGACCAGCCTTCGCGACGACGATCTCCTCGCCGCGCTCGACCGCGCCATTGCCGCGGGCCGCAGCCGCGCGGCCGCTCGGCCCGCGCACTCCCAAGCCACGGAGCCCACTGTCCTCGGCGAGCACGCCACGATCCAGCGGGCGCTCGATCTCGTGAACCGCGTCGCTGCGACGCCCGCCACGGTGCTCATCACCGGCGAGAGCGGCACCGGCAAGTCGCTGCTGGCGCGACAGATCCACCAGGCGAGCGGCCGCACGGGCCGGTTCGTCGAGGTGGCCTGCGGCAGCCTCAGCGAATCGCTCCTCGAAAGCGAACTCTTCGGCCACGTCGCCGGCGCCTTCACGGGCGCCGCCGCCGATCGGCCCGGCAAGTTTCTCCAGGCCGACGGCGGCACGATCTTTCTCGACGAGGTGGCGACCGCCTCCCCGGCGATGCAGGTGAAGCTGCTCCGCGTGCTGCAGGAGATGCAGTTCGAGCCGGTGGGGGGCGCCGCCACGCACACGGTCGACGCCCGGGTGATCCTCGCCACCAACGAAAACCTCGAAACGCTCGTGGCGGACGGCCGGTTCCGCGCCGACCTCTACTGGCGGATCAACGTCGTCACGATCGAGATGCCGGCCTTGCGCAGCCGGCTCGACGACATCCCGCTGCTCGCCGCCCACTTCCTCGCCCGCGCTGCCGCGAAGGCCGGCCGCACGGTCGAGGGCTTCTCTCCCGCGGCGATCGACGCGCTCCTGCGGCACACCTGGCCGGGCAACGTCCGCGAACTCGAGCACGCCGTCGAGCGGGCAGTCTTTCTCGGTCGCGGATCGCTCGTCGATGCGGCCGACCTGCCGCCGGCGGTGGTCGGTGCCACGCGGCCCGCAGCGGTTGCCTTCGACGCCCGCGCCGCCACGCCACTGAAGGCCGCGATGGCCCATCCCGAACGGCAACTCATCATCGACGCGCTCGAGCGCAGCGGCTGGCGCCGCGATGCGGCCGCGCGGGCCCTCGGCATCAACCGCACGACGCTCTACAAGAAGCTCAAGCGGCTCGGTATGGATCTCACAACGCTCGAACCCAAGTAGCCGCGGTGAGTGACCACGCCAAGAGCGAGGCAATCGCGAGCCGGTAGAGAATGAACGGCCAGAGCGTGTGGCTCGTGAGCACGCGCAAGAGCCAGCGGATCGCGAGATAGCCCACGACCGCAGCCGAGAGCGTGCCCAGCAGAGCCGTCGTGATGGCTTCGGGCGAGCCGAAGATCGCCTCCCGCTGCTGCCAGGCCTCGAGCAGTCCGGCCGCCGCCACGGCAGGCAGCGAGAGCAGAAATGAAAACCGCGCGGCCGTGCGGCGGTCGAGGCCGGTCGCCATGCCGGAGGAGATCGTCACGCCGCTGCGCGACGTGCCGGGCACGAGCGCGAGCACCTGCGCCAGGCCCATCGCGAGGCCGTCGGCGAGCGTCACCCGCTCGAGGCCATCGCGGCCGATCTCACCGCGCCGCGACCGCCGCCAGGCGAGCCACTCGGCGGCCGCCATCAGAAACGTCGTGAAGAGCAGGGCGGCGGTGACCACCTCCAGCCGCCGCGCCTCGCCGCGGATGAGGTGCCGAGCGGCGAACCCCACGGCCACGATCGGCAGCGTGCCGAGAACGATGAGCAGGGCGGTGCGCGACTCAGGAAGTGAGAGCGGGCGACCCGAGAGAATGCCGCGCAGCAGGCCGCTGGCAAGCGCCGCGACGTCGCGCCGCATGGCGAGCACGACGGCCGCCAGCGTGCCGCACTGGATCACGGCCGAATAGGCGGCCCCGGGATCGTTCCAGCCGAGCAGGGCGGGCACGATCCGCAGGTGGGCCGTGCTCGAGATCGGCAGGAACTCCGTCAGCCCCTGCACCACTCCCAAAACGATCGCTTCGAGGTTCGTCATGCAATCTTCCGCCGGTGAAAGCGGTCGCGGAATCCCGTCCCGGACCCGGACCGCTTCAAATTACACCGCCGGTCGGTCATACTGTCGGCCCCAATTTTTCAGAGGAGTGAATCGCCGCATGTTTCGCAATCTCAGCACCGTCTGCCTGCCGCTCTCCGGACGCCCCAGCGAACTGATCGAACTGGCCCTGTCGTTCGGCTTCGACTCGATGGACATCGACATCGTCGATTTCCAGCAGCAGGCCGAGGCCTTCGGCGTTGAGCACGCCCGCCGGCTGATGGTGAGCGCCCGGCTGAAGAGCGGCCTCTTTCACCTGCCGGTCGACCTGGCAGGGGACGACGCGTCGTTCGATCGCGACATGAAGCTGCTGCCGAAGCGCCTCGACCTCGCGCAGGCGACCGAGGCCCTCCGTGCCTGGACGACGATCGCACCCGCTTCCGACGAGCATTCCTTCAAGGACTTCTTAGAACTGCACCGCCGCCGGCTCGATGCGATCGGCGACGAGCTCGCCAAGCGGGGCATCATGCTCGGCCTGACGATCGCGCCCGAGGCCGAGGCTCGCGAAGGGAAGGCAAACCAATTCATCAACACGTTTGAGGCGCTGCTCGGCCTCGTGGCCGTTTCGCACCAGAGCGTGGGCGCGATCGTCGATGCCTGGGCGCTGCACGCGACGGGCGAATCGCTCGACATGATCGCCAAGGTGCCGCGCGGGCGGATCGTCGAAGTGAGGGTCTCAGACGCGCCGCGTGACGTGAGCCCCGGCGAACTGCATCATCAGCATCGGCTTCTGCCTGGCGACACGGGCGTGATCAGCACGGCGGCGGTGTTGACCGCTGCGAAGGCTGCCGGCTTCGATGGACCGGTGACGCCCTGTGCCGACCGTGCCAGTCTCGCCGGCCGCGGCCGCGAGAAGGTCGTGAAGCTTGCCGGCGACCGGCTCGAACAGGCCTGGCGTGAGGCCGGCCTGCCGATCGTGCCGCGGTGGTTCATGCCGGTGGCGAAGGAGCCGGGCCCGACCTTCGGCCTGGAGCCCATCGCCGGCGCCGCCGAGTAGGAAAAAGGTGTCAGGACTCTTTTTTTCGTCCCAAACGAGGGACGAAAAAAAGAGTCCTGACACCTTTTTCGCTGCTACCCTGGCTCGCGGATCCACGTCACTTTCGGCGAGCCGCCGCCCTCGACGGCGGAGCCGCGGACGAATTCCGACACATACCGCAGCGACTTGCCGGGGCGGTCTGGATCGCGGAAGGCATCGCCCTTCTGGAGGATCGGCAACTGGTCGGGCATCCCGCCGAAGGCCCGCGTGCCGGCGGCCTGGCAGGGAAACCACCAGCCGTTGCCCTTCGCATCGACAAGATAAAACTCGGGGTAGCAGTGCCCCTCGACCCAGACGGTGCGGGCGGGGATGCCCTCGGCGCGGCACATGGCGATGAAGAGACACGTCAGTTCCTCGCAGTCGCCCCAGCCATCGGCGAGCGCCCGCGCGGCCCCCTTCAATTCGCCGTTGCGATATTCCACCTTCTCGCGGACCGTGTCGTAGATCGCCTCCACCTTCTGCCAGCCTTCGAAGCCTTCGCCCGTGGCCTTGGCGAGCTTCACGATCTTCGGGTGGCGGACTTCGATGTAGGGGCTCGCGCCGAGATACTGCCGCAGCGCCCGGTCGGGCTTTTCGGGGATCGTGAGCGACGAGGTGTCTTCCGGCGGCAGGATGCTCGCCCGTTCGAGGGAAAACGTCACGACGGCCTTCGCCGTCTCGCCCGAAGGCAGATCGGGAATCTCCACGATCATCTGTCGGACGCCGCCGGGCAGCATCCGGTAGCGGAGGCCGCGGACATCCGCCGAGAGGTCTTCGCTCACGACCTGCACCTTCTGCTCGGGCCAGTCGGCCGGCACCGGCATGGTGGCGTAGATCCCCTTGCAGGGTCCGCCCACCGCCTTGACTTCGACCCCGACGCGGAATTTCTGCGCCCGTGCTTCGCCGAGCCTCGGGCCGGCGGCTGTTTTTTCCCCCTCGAGGAATTGCGCGTGAGCGGCTGAGGGCAGGAGCCAGATCGCGAGGGCCGCGAGCCAGAGGCTCACGATGCGGCAAGCCGGAGGCGTGCCCCACCCCTTCCCGCCCGACTGATCAAAGCGCGACGCCATGGTTCCATTTCCATCGACCGACCGCCGCGGACTTTGCCACCCGGGACCAGAGTCGACGGCCTGGGAAAACCGGGTGGCCGGGGCAAAACGCTCGATTGTTCGGGGACGAAGGGCCTGCTACACTGCGAGGCTCGTTTTCCCCGTGGCCCGCGTGTCTCGCTCCCCCAACCCGCTTTCTCCCCGAAACCCCCACATTCATGGTCAACCGCAACCTCATCCGCGAACTCGAACTTGGAGACGAACTCGATCAGGAACTGGAGCTCGCCATGGCCGGCACCGAAGCCGGCGAACTCTCGGTCGGCACTGCGACCCTGGCGGTCAATTCGGTCCTGCACGGCAAGGTTCTGCGGGTGGACGACGAGTTCGTGCTCGTCGACGTGGGGTACAAGAGCGAAGGCCATATCCCGCGCAACGAGTGGGATGAATCGGAGCCGCCGCCCCAGGTGGGCGACGTGGTCAAGGTGCTCCTCGAGGAGTTCGAGGACGGCCAGCAGGAGGAGCAGCGGGGGCTGATCACGCTCTCGAAGCGGAAGGCGCGCCGGATCGAAGACTGGCTGCGCGTGATGGAGAGCGTCAAGGAAAACGACGTCGTCACCGGCTACGTCACCCGCAAGATCAAGGGCGGCTTGCTCGTCGACATCTCGGGCGTCAACGTCTTCCTGCCCGCCAGCCAGGTCGACATCCGTCGCCCCGCCGACATCGGCGATTACTGCGGCCGCGCGATCCAGTGCCTCGTGCTCAAGATCGACGAGGCTCGCCGCAACATCGTGGTCTCGCGCCGTGCCCTCATCGAGCAGGAGCGGGCCGAGCGGAAGAAGCAGCTCATGGAGACGCTCGAGGTGGGCCAGGTCCGCCGCGGCATCGTCAAGAACATCGCCGACTTCGGCGCGTTCGTCGATCTGGGCGGCATCGACGGCCTGCTCCACATCACCGACATGTCGTGGGGCCGCATTGGCCACCCGAGCGAGATGGTGCAGATCGACCAGGAGATCGAGGTGCAGGTGCTGCACATCGACCGCGAGCGCGAAAAGATCGCCCTCGGCATGAAGCAGCGGACGGCGAGCCCATGGGCGAAGGTGGCCGACAAGTATCCGGTCGGCACCGTCTGCAAGGGCACGGTCGTCAACGTGATGAGCTACGGCGCCTTCGTGAAGCTCGAAGACGGCGTCGAGGGCCTCGTGCACATCAGCGAGATGAGCTGGACCAAGCGGGTCAGCCACCCGAGCGAGCTCGTGAAGCCGGGCGACGAGGTCGAGGTCGTGGTGCTCGCCATCAACAAGGAAAAGCAGGAAATCTCGCTGGGCATGAAGCAGACCCAGCAGAATCCCTGGGAGAAGGTGGCCGCCGACTACCCGCCGGGCGCGATCGTCAAGGGCGTGGTGCGGAACCTCACCAACTACGGCGCCTTCATCGAGATCGACGACGGCATCGACGGCCTGCTCCACGTGACCGACATGTCGTGGACGCGGAAGGTGACGCACCCCAGCGAGATGGTCGACAAGGGGCAGGAGATCGAGTGCAAGGTGCTCTCGGTCGACCAGCAGCGTCGCCGCATCGCCCTCGGACTCAAGCAGATGGCCGACGATCCGTGGACGACCGACATCCCGAAGCGTTACAAGGCCGGCGACATCGTGAAGGGCGCGATCACGAAGATCACGAACTTCGGCGTCTTCGTTGGCCTGGAGGACGGCCTCGAGGGGCTGCTCCACATCTCGGAGCTCTCGGAAGACAAGATCGAGAACGCCGAGGAAGTCGTGAAGGTTGGCGACCCGATCGAGGTGAAGATCCTCCGCGTCGACACCGACGACCGGAAGATCGGCCTCTCGAAGAAGCGGGTCGGCTGGTCAGCCGAACGCGAAGCCGCCGAGGCCGCGGAAGAGGTCTGACCCGGCTTTGGGTAGGACAGGCTTCAGCCTGTCGAAGCAGATCGCTTCGTCCCGAAGCGGTCTACCGCTGCACTTGCATCGCCCGGACCGGGCCGATCACTTCGGCCTGCGGCGGCGTGCCGGCGCCATGCACGATGCCTGCCGGCAGCAGCCGGAGCATGCCGCTGCGCATGATCAAGCCGTCCCGGATGGAGTCGCCCGCAATCTGCACCCGCCGGGGCACGGCGTGCACGGCAGCGTCTTCGTCTTCGAACAGGTGCCGGTGCTCGAGGGCCTCGCCCGCGGCCGGATCGACGATGTCGTAGGCGATCAGCGCCATCGTGGAGGGAGAGCGGCCGACCCAGACAAGCAGCCGGTCTCCCGCTCGCAGCGTCGACAGCTCGAGGGCCGCCGGCGAGTCGGCGGGGGGGACGGGACGGGTGACGCGGTGGCCCAGTGGGGCACGAGGGTGTGGCGTGGGAACCGGCTCAGGGGCAGTCTGCATCGCAGCCACCGCTGATTGGGCCTCCGGCTGTGCCGGCGACGGGACGGGCTGGGGAGGCGCGGGAGCGGCGGCCTGATACGGGGAGGCTAGGGCTGGCGCCGGCGGAAAAGCGTCTTCGGCCGGGCCAGTGTCCGGCACCGTCGTGGCGTTGAGCAGTTTCGTGCCCTGCTCGGCCAGTTTCGCAACATCGCCCGTTACGAAAAAGCCGCCCAAGAGCACCGCGAGCGCGGCGCATTTCGCGAGAAAGGTATGCATGGCGAGCAAGTATGCGCCGTGCCGCGGGGCATGCGGCCGCCGTCGCAGGCCACCGCACGGAAAAGCGTGCTGATCGTACGGGTTGTACGTAGGACAGGCTAAGGCCAATTCGTTGGCAGGCTAAAGCCTACCCTACATGTCCGCCAGCGCGGCCAGCACCTGCTCGGCGTGGCCGTCGGCCCTCACGGCCTTGAAGACCTTCGCCACGTTGCCGGAGGCGTCGATGATGAACGTGCTCCTCGCGATCCCCATCGACTTCTTCCCATACATGTTTTTCTCCCGCCAGGCGCCATATTTCTCGGCCACCTTATGCCCCTCGTCGGCCAGGAGCGTGAAGGGGAGCTTGTATTTCGTGCGGAATTTCTCGTGGCTCTCGGATGAATCGGGGCTCACGCCGAGGACCACTGCCTTGTGCTTGGCCAGCTTGGCCTTGGTGTCGCGGAAGCCGCAGGCTTCCTTCGTGCAGCCGGGCGTGTCGTCCTTGGGGTAGAAATAAAGGACTACGGGCTGACCCCGGAGGCTCGAAAGCTTCAGTTTCGTGCCGTCGTGGGTGGGCAGCGTGAAATCCGGCGCCTTCGAACCTTCCTCGATCCAGTCGGCCATCGTTTTTCTCCGAAGTAGGACAGGCTTCTGCCTGTCGTATCCCAAGTAGGGTAGGCTTCAGCCTGCCACGTACCTTGTATGCATGACACACGAGTTCGGGTAGCCCTGCTTACGCCGCCGGGCCGCGGCGCGCTTGCCGTCGTCGGCGTGGCGGGGGCCGGCGCCCTGGACGTCGTCGCAAAGCTCTTCCATCCGCGCGGCGCGCCTCTCGCCGAGCGGCCCGACGGGGAGATCGTCTTCGGCCGCTGGGCCGATCCCGAGCGAGGGGAGGAACTGGTCGTCGTCCGCCGCACCCCGGAATCGTTCGAGGTGCATTGCCACGGCGGGCGCGCGGCGAGCGAGGCGGTGATCAAGAGCCTCGAGGCCGCGGGGGCCGTGCGGCAGCCTTGGGCGGAATGGCTGGCCACGGGCGGCGCGTCCGAGATCGAGGTCGAGGCCCGCGAGGCGCTCGCGCAGGCGAGCGGGCCGAAGGCGGCGCGGATTCTCGCCCGGCAACTCGCCGGGCAGCTTGGGCGCGAGATCGATCGCATCCGGGCACTCCGGGCGACGGGCAGGCAGGCCGAGGCCGATGCGGCCGTCGCGCGGCTCGTGCGGGCCTCGCGGGTTGGCCTGCGGCTGACAAGGCCCTGGCGGGTGGTGCTGGCGGGCCCGGTGAATGCGGGGAAGAGCAGCCTCGTGAACGCCTTGGCCGGCCATGCCCGGAGCATCGTGTCGGCCGAGCCGGGCACGACGCGCGACGTGCTCGAGACGCGGATCGTGCTCGACGGCTGGGAGATCGACCTCATCGACACGGCGGGCCTGCGAGAGGCGGATCTCGCCGACGCTTCGCCGACCGAGCGAGCCGGCATCGAGCGGGCGATCGCCGCGACGGCCGAGGCGGACCTCGTGCTCCGCCTCGGTGGGGCAGGCTTCCAGCCTGCCTCTGCGGACAATCCCCGCGACGTCGCCGTGGCGGCCAAGTGCGATCTCGCACCAGCGGGATACCTGCTGCCCCCGGGCGTGAATCGCACATCAACCGTCACCGGCGAAGGCATTGCGGAACTCGCCGCGGCGATCGTGCGGTGGCTCGTGCCGGAGGAGCAGCAGGATCCCGATCTGCTTAGCGGTGCGGTGCCCTTTACTGTAGGACAGGCTTTAGCCTGTCGGCATTTATGACAGGCTAAAGCCTGTCCTACTCAGGACATGACAGGCACGGAGGCCTGTCGTACGTTCAATACCGGGGCACGGAGGGATCGACCTCGACGCTCCAGGCGTCGATCCCGCCCTTCATGCTCTGTGCCTGAGGGAATCCCTTGTCACGCAGGAAATGCGTGACGCGCAGGCTGCGGACGCCATGGTGACAGTGGACGATGATCGGCTTGTCGCGCCAAGGCTCGAGTTCGGAAAGCCTCTCGGCAATTTCCTGCATCGGGATCAGAACCGCTCCCTCGATCTTCGCGATCGCATATTCCTCGGCCGTGCGGCAGTCGAGCAGCAAGGGCTGTGTGCACGCTGCGGCGTTTTTTACTTGCTTCGCAGCGTCGGCAGACGTGAGTTCGATGGTTGGAGATGGTTGGCTCATGGTGCGATATCAAAAAAGGTGGCCGGCGAGGAACTCGCCGGCCACCCATGTTACGCGATGGGAAAGAAGACTGCCGCAAGACGGGATCAGTAATCCCCGACACGGTCACCCGTATTGCGGGTGCTGAGCGAATGGTAGGTCGTCTTGTCGATATCGTAGTTGATGAACTCAATATGGCCGTCAGCGAACAGATGGCCCGCCTGATTGCCGGAGTGGTCGCTAGAAGGTCCGAAGCTCAAAGACAACGTAGGGACGAGCGTGCCGACCGTCCCTCCTGTGCTTCCGCTGCCGAGGAGGCTCACCGTCGTAGTCGGCCAAACGCCATTCACTGCAGTGCCACTGTTGATGGATGCAGGTGTCCAAAGCTCACCGTATGCCCACCGATTAGCTGTTGTCCCTGTGACGCCCGGCCGGATTCCTTCGCGGCTTTCCGCGACGACGATCGTCTTGCTGGTGCCGTCGGAAAAACCTCCGAAGCCCACCTGCTGCGTGAAGGAAAGTCCGCCGTTGTCGATCGCGGAACCACTTGTCCAGACGCCGGCATTAGCGCGATAGTTGCTAATGCCTTCGCCGGTGCCTCCGCTCACGCTCGTCGTTTCACCCGAAAAACTCGGGCACAGAGCGAACTTCAGTGGGGTAAACGTGGCGCCGCTCGGAGCCAATCCCGACACAGACAACGTGACCGTGCCGGTGACCATGGAAACAGTAGGCGGAGTCGCGGTGCCCGTCAGTTGCCGCATGAGGTTGGTTTCCTCCATTCCACCAAGGATTCGCGACATCCAACCAAATCCTGCCGAAGTGGATCCAGAGGCAGCCACAACGCCCGTACTGCTGATCCTGGGAAACGTATTGTCACTGCCTCTGCGGTTCGTGTCCGCAAAGATGTGAAGCCCCAACCCCAACTGCTTGAGGTTATTGCTGCATGAACTCCGACGGGCAGCCTCACGTGCCGACTGCACGGCAGGCAGAAGCAAGCCGACCAGCGTGCCGATGATGGCGATCACCACCAGCAGTTCGACGAGCGTGAAGCCTCGCCGCTTCGAATTGAAGGTTGAAAGCGTCATTTGAAACACCTTTCGCCCTCGCGGGCCTTTCTATGAAGAAATGAAAAACAGGCTCGGAAACGAACCTTCGGAAACGACGCCGGAACCGTCTGAAAAAGAATGAATGGTCCCCGGAATCCCTGCCGATTGAAGCGTTTTCCGATTTGCCCCTAACTCATTCATAATATCGGCTGTTGCCCCCCGCCGTCAACGAGCAAACCCATGCAGCCAAAAGTGTCCGACCCGGAGCGGGCCAGACAGTTTGCAATCGACGTGGTCGAGCGGCTGCGGACGGCCGGTTTCCAGGCTTTTTGGGCCGGGGGCTGCGTCCGGGATGAGCTTTTTGGCCGGATTCCGGCGGACTACGATGTGGCCACGTCGGCCAAGCCCGACGAGGTGCGGGAGGTGTTTGGCCGCCGGCGGACACTTGCCGTGGGGGCGGCATTTGGCGTGATCACGGTGCTGGGTGCGCGGGATTCCGGGCAGATCGAGGTGGCCACGTTTCGGACCGATGAGGCCTACACCGACGGCCGCCACCCGGCCGGTGTCAGGTTTTCGAGCCCCCAAGAAGACGCCCAGCGGCGCGACTTCACGATCAACGGCCTGTTTCTCGATCCACTGTCCGGCGAAGTGCACGACTACGTCGGCGGTCGCGAGGATCTCAAGGCCGGCGTCGTGCGGGCGATCGGCGTGCCAGCGATGCGGTTTGGGGAGGATCACCTGCGGATGCTCCGGGCCATCCGGTTCGCCGCTGCGTTTGGCTTCGCCCTCGACGGCGAGACGCGGGCCGCGATCGAGAGGATGACGCACCTTGTCACCACCGTCAGCCCCGAAAGGATCGCCGCGGAACTGCGGGCAATGGTCGGGCGGCCCGGCAGGCGGCGGGCGCTCGATCTGCTCGACGAGACGGGCCTCGCCCGCGAGGTGCTTCCGGAAGTGGCGCCCGCCGATGGCGATGCTTCAGCCCGCGCATCCTGGCAGGAAGCCGCCCGGATCATCGATGCGCTCGACGAACCTGATCTCTCCACGGCCTTGGCGGCGCTCTTCGAAACGGCCGGCGAGGAACGGCTCCGGCATGCCGCCCACAGGCTCCGGCTTTCCAACCGCGAGGTGAAGCTCGCCTGCTGGCTCGTGGATGCGGTGGCGGCAATCGGCAACGCAACTGCCGGGGAACTCGCCGCGCGGCCTTGGTCGCAGGTGCAGCCCTGGCTCGCCCATGATGATGCCTACCTGCTGGCAGATCTGCTGCGGGCGCGGGCCGACTGCGGTCGCGGGAATCCCGAGGCCGCGGCCTGGGTGACTGCGCAGGCTTCGCGGCCAAAGGCCGAACTCGACCCACCGCCGCTCGTGACGGGGAGCGATCTGATGGCGGCGGGCATTCCGGAGGGGCGCGCCCTTGGGGCGGCGCTTGCCGCCTTGCGAGCCAAGCAACTCGACGGCGAGATCACGAGCCGAGAGGCGGCGATTGAGTGGGTGAGGCGGTAGGGTAGGCTTCAGCCTGCCCCACTTCAGACAGGCTGGAAGCCTGCCCCACCGGTGGCAGGCTGAAGCCTACCCTACGTCGGCGGGGCGTCGGGCTTCGGGAGGTCGGCGAGCGATTCGAGCCGGAAGACCTCGAGGAACTTTTTCGTCGTGCGGTAAGAGGGCTCGCCGTCTCCTTCCTGCGCGAGCTCGAGCAGGCCACGCCGCACGAGCGTGCGCAAGACGCTCGGCGAAGCATCGCAGCCCAACTCGACCAGACGGTCGCGGCCCACGGGCTGATTCCAGGCCACGACGGCCAAGACATCGAGCGACTCGCCGTCGAGCCGCACGAGCCGGGCCCGCGTCTCGAGGACGTTGCCGAACTGGGCAAACTCGGGCCGCAGCCGCATCACCCAGCCGGCCCCCTTCGAGACGACCTCATAGGGGCAGTTGTTGGCGATGTATTTGCGACGGAGCTCCTCGGCGAGTTCGTCCACCTCCTGCGGCCGCACGCCCCGCATCAGGCTCGCCACCTTGCGGCTCGTCAGCGGCTCGCCCCCCGGCAGCCCCACGAAGAGCAGCGACTCCAGGATGCTCGAGGGGCTCACGCGGCAGGTCGCATCATCGGCCGTGGAAGAGAAGCCGTCGTCGAGATCGGGGGAGGCGTCAACCTGCACCACGTCGGCGGGCGGCTTCGGCTCGCCGGCGGCATACGGATCGGCCGTGCCCATCATCGCCGCAAACGCCTGCGCCAGCCGGTCGATCGAGAGCCCGCCATCGGCCGGCGGAGCGTGGAGGCCGGTGGACGGGGGTGGATCGGCGGCGGGGGGTTTTTTGGGCATGGGGAGAGTGGCAGCCTGAAGGCTACCCTACTTCCAGCGTTTGGCGACGTGGGCCTTCATGAAGGCGAGCGAGTCGGTCGCGAGTTGATCCTCCGACGGAAACATCTTGCGCCAGATCTTCGTGGCCGCGGCAATGTTTGGCAGGGCGAGGCCGAACGCCTCCACCACCATCCAGCCGTCGTAGCCGGCCGCATGCAGCGCGTCGAACGTCTCGTTCCAGTGGACGTGGCCGGTGCCGGGGATGCTGCGGTCGTTTTCCGAGATGTGGACGAGCGCGGAATAGGGCGCCGCCGCCTTGATCGCCGCGGTGAGATCCTTCTCTTCGATATTCGCGTGGAATGTGTCGTACATCATCCGCACGTGCGGATGGTCCACCGCCTGCACGAACTTCACCGTCTGGGCGACGCTCGTGAGGAAGTAGTTCTCGAACCGGTTGAGATACTCCGTGGCGAGCGTGACGCCGGCCTGCGCCGCATGCTCGGCCACCTTCCGCATCGTCTCGACGCCCCACTTGAACTCATCGTCGGTCGGTCCCTTGCCGGTGAACTCGCCGATCGCGGAGTGGAACGGGCCGACGAGCGTCTTCACGCCGGCCGCCCGGCAGCAGTCGAGCGTGCGCTTCATCGCGTCGACCGCGGCGGCCCGTACGCTCTCCGACGGGCTGATCGGATTGTCGCCGGCGCCGCGGACCGTCACGGCCGTGCGCTCGAGGCCGATGTCGTCGAGCCGCTTGCCCCAGTCCTTATGGAGCGGCTCGTTGAGCTCGAAGATCGGAATCTCGACGCCGTCATAGCCGAACTTCTTCACGCGCTCGACGACCGGCACCATGCCTTCGTGCATCCGGTCGGTCCAAAGAAGAAGGTTGAGGCCGTATTTCATGGGTTGGCTCCGGAGGAAAAAGATGGACGGGACGGTTGATTCGTGGGAGCGTCGCTCGCTCGGCTATCTCGCATTCGCGCGCCGCAGGCGCGGGCCGCGGGACGACGTTCCGTGGCCAGGCTTGAGCCGACGGCCGTCTTTCGTGGCGGGCACGCTCTTGAGCGGCTCCGGGGCGCCGTCGAGCGGGTCGCCCGACGTGATGCCGGCAAGCCGCTCGTTGATCCGCGCCGCATAGGCCTCCGAGAGTTCGAGGCCCAGGAACGAGCGGCCGAGCTTCTTGGCCACCGCGAGCGTCGTGCCGCTGCCGCCGAAGGGATCGAGCACGACGTCGCCGGGGTTGCTCGAGGCGCGGATAATCCGGCCGAGCAGTTGCTCCGGCATTTGGCAGCCGTGCCAGCCTGAGCGCTCCTTGAACGTGCCGCAGACCCGCGGGAAGTACCAGGTATCGGCATCCGCGCCGAATCCCTCCGGCAGATCCTGCGGCCGGAGGATCCAGGTGTCGTCCGGAAGACGGCCCTGCGGATTCGCCCGCCGGTCGCCGTAGACGAGCTCGCGGGCGCTCGGCACGCGGATCGCCTCGGTGTTGAATGTAAACGCCTCGGGATCTTTCACGAAGTGAAAGATGTGGGCGTGCGAGCGGCTGAACTTTTGCTTGCAGTTGACGCCGAACGTGTAATACCAGACCACCCACGACCGGCAGGTGAGGCCGAGCTCGCGGGTGGCGGTGACCTTCAATTCGGCGGCGTATTCGTCGCCGATCGCCAGCCAGAAGGTGCCGTCGGGCTTGAGCACGCGAACGATCTCGCCCATCCAGCGTTTCG